>NZ_GL882772.1:28181-33153 GCF_000195655.1 Klebsiella sp. MS 92-3 | reverse complement strand
ACGTCTCGGTGCCGGCCCTGCAGCGGCGCGACGAGCTGGGGGAGCTGGCGCGGGCCTTTAACGTTTTCGCCCGCAATATGGCGTCGCTGGAGCACACCACCCGGCTGCTGAAAGAGAAGACCAACCAGATGGAGATCGATCGGATTAAGCGCCAGGAGCTGGAGGAGGCGCTGCTGCATAGTCAGAAGATGAAGGCCGTCGGCCAGCTGACCGGAGGTCTGGCGCATGACTTTAACAACCTGCTGGCGGTGATTATCGGCAGTCTTGAGCTGGTGGAGCCGGATGCGCGCGATGCGCCGCGCCTCTCCAGGGCGCTGAAGGCGGCGGAGCGTGGGGCGCTTCTGACCCAGCGGCTACTGGCCTTTTCGCGCAAGCAGGCGCTGCATCCCCAGGCGGTGGCGATGGCGCCGCTACTGGAGAACCTCAGCGAGCTGATGCGTCATTCCCTGCCGGCGACCTTAAGCCTGGAGATTGAGGCGCAGTCGCCGGCGTGGCCGGCATGGATAGACGTTGGCCAGCTGGAAAATGCCCTGATCAATCTGGTGATGAACGCCCGCGACGCCATGGCGGGGCGCGACGGGGTCATCAAAATACGCACCTGGAATCAGCGGGTCACCCGCAGCAGCGGCCAGCGGCAGGATATGGTGGCCCTGGAGGTGATCGATCATGGCAGCGGGATGTCGCAGGCGGTGAAAGCCCGGGTGTTCGAACCTTTCTTCACCACCAAAGCCACCGGCAGCGGCAGCGGCCTGGGGCTGTCGATGGTGTATGGCTTTGTGCGCCAGTCTGGCGGCCGGGTGGCGCTGGAGAGCGCGCCGGGGCAGGGGACGACGGTGCGGCTGCAGCTGCCGCGAGCGTTGACCGAGGTTGAGAAGGAGGTGGCGCCAGCGGTGGACGAGCCGTCCCCGGCGGGCGAGCGGCTGGCGCTGGTGCTGGAAGATGAAGAGGATGTCCGCCAGACGCTATGTGAACAGCTGCATCAGCTGGGCTGGCTGACGCTGGAAACCGCCAGCGGTGAAGAGGCGCTGCAGCTGCTGGAGGCCTCGCCGGATATTGCCCTGCTGATTAGCGATCTGATGCTGCCCGGCGCCCTGAGCGGCGCCGATGTGATCCATACCGCCCGACGCCGCTTTCCGGCGCTGCCGGTGCTGCTGATCAGCGGCCAGGATTTGCGTCCGGCGCAGAACCCGGCCCTGCCGGAGGTTGAGTGGCTGCGTAAGCCGTTTACCCGCGCCCAGCTGGCGCAGGCGCTGAGCGCGGCGTACGCGAGGATTTGAGATTCCTCCGCTACCCGGGTTTCATGCGGATGATTAAGGTAGCGGCAGGACTCTGATGAGATTGGCCCCGATGAAACGTTACGCAACCGCACTGCTCTTTTGCACTCTGTCGCTGACCAGCCTGGCCGCTCGCGCCGATATTATCGATGACGCGATCGGCAATATTCAGCAAGCCATTAACGACGCCTATAACCCGGGCAGCAGTCGCTCCGATGACGACGACAGATACGATGACGATGGCCGGTATGATGACGGGCGCTATCAGGGGAGCCGTCAGCAGAGCCGTGACAGTCAGCGCCAGTATGACGAGCGGCAACGCCAGCTGGACGAGCGCCGCCGCCAGCTGGATGAACGCCAGCGTCAGCTCGACCGCGATCGTCGTCAGTTAGAAAGCGACCAGCGTCGGCTGGATGATAGCTACTGATCGCCCCCCGCAGGCCAGCGCTTAATCCAGCGCTATTTCCATCCCGTCATAGCCCGCTTCGAAACCTGTCGGCAGCGGGTTATCCATCATCCAGACGTCAAACTGGTGGCTGATATGGGTGAGGATCACCCGCGGACAGCCAATGACCTGGTTAAGGCTGCGGACGGTGTTTAGATCGTTATGGTTACGCGGGGTCTGCGCGCGCGGCTCATGACTGCAGTCGATGATCATCGCCTGCGGGCGGTTATTGAGCAAAAACTTCAGCGTCTTGTCCGGCAGCCCGGCGGTATCCGAGAGCCAGGCCAGCCGGCTGTGGGCCGACTCCAGCAGATAACCAAAGGTCAGCTTCGAGTGATTAAGGGGTAGGGGCGTCACCCGCAGCCCCTGCAGGTTAAACATCACAAACGGCGTGACGGTATGGCTAAAGTCAAGCAGACCGGGGTGTTTGAGCAGATCGTCGCAGCCGGCGTCATCCGGCGGGCCATAGACCGGAATCGACGCGCCGACTCCCCAGCGCAGCGGAAACAGCCCCTGCACATGATCCAGATGGTAGTGGGTCAGCAGCACCTGTTGAAAGCTGCCGGCGGGATGATGCTCCATCAGATCCGGTCGTCCGGCATCAAGCAGCGTCACGGCGCTGTTGAACGTGACCACTCCGCTACAGGGGCGGCGTCGGTGGCTCTCCTCGCGGCGTGCGCGGCGGCAGGCCGCGCAGTCGCAGCCGAAGACCGGCACCAGCTGAGCGCCGCCGGTGCCGGTTAAGCGGAGGGTCAGGCTCATCGTGTCACCTTTTGTTTATACCAGTTGATCCGCTTCGCGCGCCGCGTGGCTGCGCAGCAGGCGGAAAAATTCATCGACCGATTGTCGGAGACTGCCGTCGTTATTCAATGTCAGGCAGTTGTCCGGCTTATAGCGCGCGGCGCGTTCCAGACGCTGGGCGATTTCCAGCGCGTTTTCCCGGCCGCGCTGCTCCAGCCGCTGGCGCAGCACCGGCGGCGAGACGGCGAGACAGATCGGCACCAGCACCTCGCCGTAGCGTTCCCGGGCCAGCGCCAGATGGGCGCGGGAGCCGTTGGCCACCACGTCAAAGCCGGCGTGCAGCCAGAGGTCGATCTCCACGCCAATGCCATAGTAAGTATTGTTGGCGTGCCAGCTGAGAGCAAAAAGATGCTGCTCGGCGCGGGTAAAAAACTCATGTTCGCTGAGGGCGATATGATTCTCGCTGCCCGCGTTAAACGGGCGGGTTATGTAACGATGGGCCACCAGCAGCTGCGGGTGCTCGCGCTGGCGCAGCGCCGCCAGCAGGCTATCTTTACCGGAGCCGGAGGGGCCCACCAGCCAAATCAGTTTTCCTGGCATTAAAAGACCCTCTTTCCCTGGCGCCAGACATGGTCGATCTGGATATGTTCGCCGCGACGGTGCGCCAGCACCAGGTCGGCGCGTTTCCCCTCGGCGATGACGCCGCGATCGTCAAGGCCCAGCGCCTGCGCCGGATGCTGACTGACCAGACGGATCGCCTGTGGCAGGGTGAAGGCATTGTCCTCGGCGTCGGCGATGCGGAAAGCGGCATCCAGCAGGCTGGCGGGGTAATAGTCAGATGAGAGGATGTCCAGCAAACCGTGGCTCGCCAGCTGGTGGGCGGCGACGTTGCCGGAGTGGGAACCGCCGCGCACGATATTCGGCGCCCCCATCAGGACGTGCATCCCGTGCTGACGTGAAGCCTGCGCCGCGGCCAGCGTGGTGGGAAACTCGGCGATCACGCTCCCTAGCTGGTGGGATTCGGCCACATGCGCCTCGGTGGCGTCGTCGTGGCTGGCGAGGGCGATACGGCGGGCGCGGCACATGGCGGCGATGGTCTGGCGATTGGGCTGCGACCAGGTGGCGGCCAGAGCCATCTGCTCGGCTTCAAAACGGTCCATTTCGTCATGCGTCAGATGATATTTGCCCTGATAATAATCGCGGTACTTGCTGCGATCGGCGTACTGACGCTGGCCCGGCGAGTGGTCCATCAGAGAGACCATGCTCACCGACTCGCGATCGATCAGCTTTTCAAACAGCGGCAGCGTGGTGTGATGCGGCAGCTCGCAGCGCAGGTGCAGGCGGTGTTCGGCGCGGTTGAGACCGCGCTTTTGCGTCTCCTCCACGGCATTGACCATCTTCTCCAGATTCTCAAGACGATCGCCGCCATCGCGCACGTCGCCAATCGCCACGGCGTCCAGCACGGTGGTGATGCCGCTGGCGACCATCATGGCGTCATGGCTGCTCATCGCCGAGTGGGCCGGCCAGTCTACCTTCGGCCGCGGGGTAAAGAACTTGTCGAGGTTATCGGTATGCAGCTCGATAAGGCCCGGCAGCAGCCAGCCGCCTTCCCCATCCAGCGCCTGCGGCAGCCGGCTCTGGCTTTCGGCGAAGGCGAGGATGCGACCGTCCTGGACTTCCAGCGAACCGTGGACCACCTCGTCGTCGAGAACCAGTTTTACGTTATTGATAATCATGCTGTCATTCCCATAGAGTGCAGTCGGTCGGCGACCTGACGGCGTACCCCTTCGTCATGGAAAATCCCCACGATGGCCGCGCCGCGCGCTTTGGCATCGTGGATCAGGTTGACCACGGCAGCACTGTTTTTGCCATCCAGTGAGGCGGTGGGTTCATCAAGGAGCAGGATCGGATAGTCGACCGCAAAACCGCGGGCGATGTTGACCCGCTGCTGCTCGCCGCCGGAAAAGGTGGACGGCGCAAGGTGCCACAGGCGTTCCGGAACGTTGAGGCGGGTCAGGAGCTGGGCGGCTTTCGCGGCGCTCGCTTCGCGCGGCGTCCCAAGATCGAGCAGCGGCTGCATCACCACCTCCAGCGCTGAAATGCGCGGGATCACCCGTAGAAACTGGCTGACCCAGCCGATGGTGGTTTTGCGCACTTCCAGCACCTTGCGTGGGGTGGCGGTGACCAGGTCCACCCATTCGTCGCCGTGGCGGATATGGATATGGCCGCTGTCCGGCAGATAATTGGCGTACAGCGAACGCAGCAGGGTCGATTTGCCGCTGCCGGAGTGACCGTGGAGCACCACGCACTCCCCGACGTTAACGGTCAGCGAGGCGTCGGCCAGCACCGGCAGACGCACGCCGTGCTGCTGGTGCAGAACAAAGGTTTTATGGACGTTTTCAACGCGGATCATGTTAGCTCTCACGGGGTTGAGTTGCCGGGTGGCGCTTCGCTTACCCGACCTACGAATAACGCACCTGTGGGGCCGGGGGGGGGGGGGCGCCCCCCCCCC
>NZ_GL882772.1:20406-28102 GCF_000195655.1 Klebsiella sp. MS 92-3 | reverse complement strand
AAGGCGCAGCCGCCACCCGGCAAAACAGCATCAATTCTGCAACACCGACGACACCAGCAGCTGGGTGTAAGGATGGTGCGGATCGTCGAGCACCCGGTCGGTTAAGCCACTCTCCACCACCTGGCCCTGCTTCATCACCAGCAGACGGTTCGCCAGCAGGCGAGCGACGCCGAGATCGTGGGTAACAATCACCACCGCCAGATTCAGCTCCACCGCCAGGCCGCGCAGCAGGTCTAGCAGCCGCGCCTGCACGGACACATCCAGCCCGCCGGTGGGTTCATCCATAAACACCAGCTTCGGCTGGGTGACCAGATTGCGGGCGATCTGCAGACGCTGCTGCATGCCGCCGGAGAAGGTGGTGGGCAGGTCGTCGATGCGCGAGGGCGGGATCTCCACCTCCTGCAGCCACTTTTCGGCGGTGGCGCGAATGTTGCCGTAGTGGCGGGCGCCGGTGGCCATTAGCCGTTCGCCGATGTTGCCCCCGGCGGAGACCTGGCGACGCAGACCGTCCATCGGGTGCTGATGCACTACGCCCCATTCGGTGCGCAACAGGCGTCGGCGTTCGGCTTCGCTCATGGCGTACAGCGAGCGCTGCTGGTACAGCACCTCGCCCTGCTGCGGCGTCAGGCGGGCGGAGATTGCCTTCAGCAGGGTGGTTTTACCGGAGCCGGACTCGCCGACGATGCCGAGCACTTCTCCCGGCCACAGCTCGAAGGAGACATCGCGAAAACCTTTATCCGGGGCGTAGAGATGGGTCAGGTTATTCACAGCAAGTAATGGCTGGTTCATTTTTTCTGCCCCTCGCTCTGCTGGCGGCAATAGTCGGTATCGGAGCAGACAAACATCCGCTGGCCGCTGTCATCCAGCACCACTTCGTCGAGGTAGCTGTGGCGCGAGCCGCAGATGGCGCAGGGCTCATCCCACTCCTGCACGGTAAAGGAATGGTCGTCGAAATCGAGACTCTCCACCGGGGTATAGGGCGGCACGGCGTAGATCCGCTTTTCGCGCCCGGCGCCGAACAGCTGCAGCGCCGGCATCATGTGCATTTTCGGGTTATCGAATTTCGGGATCGGCGAAGGGTCCATCACGTAGCGGCCATTGACCTTCACCGGATAGGCGTAGGTGGTGGCGATATGGCCGAAGCGGGCGATATCTTCATACAGTTTCACCTGCATGACGCCGTACTCTTCCAGGGCGTGCATGGTGCGGGTTTCGGTTTCACGCGGCTCGATAAAGCGCAGTGGCTCCGGGATCGGCACCTGGTAGATCAGGATCTGATCCTCCACCAGCGGCGTCTCCGGGATCCGGTGGCGGGTCTGGATCAGGGTGGCGTCTTCGGTACGCTCGGTGGTGGCGACGCCGGTGACGCGCTTAAAGAACTGACGAATCGACACCGCGTTGGTGGTGTCATCCGCGCCCTGGTCAATCACCTTCAGTACGTCGTTCTCACCGATGACGCTGGCGGTCAGCTGGATGCCGCCGGTGCCCCAGCCGTAGGGCATTGGCATTTCGCGCCCGCCGAACGGCACCTGGTAGCCGGGAATCGCTACCGCTTTGAGAATAGCCCGGCGGATCATGCGCTTGGTTTGCTCGTCGAGGTAAGCAAAGTTATAGCCAGTCAGTGGGTTAGCCACGTTCGTTCTCCCGTTGCAGGCGTTTCAGCAGCGCCAGTTCGGCCTGGAAATCGACATAGTGCGGTAGCTTCAGATGCGAGACGAAGCCGGCCGCTTCGACGTTATCGGCGTGGGCCAGCACAAACTCTTCATCCTGCGCCGGGCCGGCAATCTCTTCGTCATAGTCCGGCGCCTGCAGCGCACGGTCGACCAGCGCCATGGCCATCGCTTTGCGCTCGCTCATGCCGAAGGTCAGGCCGTAGCCGCGGGTGAAGTGCGGCGGCTCCTCCTGCGGGGCGACGAAGCCATTAACCATCTCGCACTCGGTCAGCAGCAGCTCGCCAATATTGACGCTAAAGCCCAGCTCTTCCGGGACGATTTCCACCTGCACGTAGCCGCTGCGGATCTCGCCGGCAAACGGATGGTTGCGGCCATAGCCGCGCTGGGTCGAATAGGCCAGCGCCAGCAGGTAGCCTTCATCGCCGCGCATCAGCTGCTGCAGGCGCGAGGAACGCGAGCAGGGGTAGACCGGCGGGGTGCGGGTGATATCGTCGGGCGGCGTGCCGCGATCTTCCTCGGTCTTCGCCAGCCCCTGCTGCGTGAGCAGGCTAAAGACGTGCGGCGTCGGCTCTGCTTCGCCATTGGCTTGCTGCACAGACGGCGCTTCGCCGTTGGCCAGCAGGGTAAAATCGAGCAGGCGGTGGGTGTAGTCGTAAGTGGGGCCCAGCAGCTGGCCGCCGGGGATATCTTTATACACTGCGGAGATGCGGCGTTCGAGGCGCATCTCCGCGGTATTAATCGGTTCGCTGACCGCCAGCCGCGGCAGGGTGGTGCGGTAGGCGCGCAGCAGAAATATTGCTTCGACGTTATCGCCGCTGGCCTGCTTCAGCGCCAGCGCCGCCAGTTCGCGGTCGGCGATGCCGCCCTCGGTCATCACCCGGTCCACCGCCAGGCTGAGCTGGTCGCCTATCTGTTCGACGCTCAGTTCGGGAAGCCGTCCATCGCCCCGTCGTTTCTGTTCCTGTAAGGCGTGAGCGGCGCGGATCGCCTTCTCGCCGCCCTTGACGGCAACGTACATTTAGCACACCTCCACGTGGGTGGTGCGCGGGATCGCCAGCAGGCGCTCGCCGCAGGTGAGGATCAGGTCGATGCCCAGCGGGAACGGGTGCGGGCGTTCGGTTAATTCGTCGATGATGCAGTCCGGCAGCTGCGGCGCGATCATTCGCTCTTCGGCAATGCCTGCCCCGGTCAGGCGCAGCATGCGTCCGCCGCTGAGGCTGGCAAGCTGAACGATCAGTGTGACGCCGGTTTCCGGCGCGGTGACGGTGCCAGCGGAAAGGACGTTGAGCTGCTCGGCGCTGATACCGTCATTGGCGATGGCAAAAACCGCCTGCTGCGGCTGGTCCACCAGCGGCGCGCCGGTATGAAAGCGCAGATTCTGTCCCACCAGATCGTTACGCAGAGCGCTGGCGAGCCAGACCGGTGTTTCATGATCGGCAAGGGTCAACAGCAGGCTGGTGGAGGCCACGTTCAATGGCTGCCAGCCGTGCTGAAGCTGCTGCAGGGAGACAATCACCCCCGGCTCGCTCATCGCTTTCAGCAGGCGACGAAAACTGTGTTGGGCATCCTGCACAGCCAGGGTAAAAGCGGGTTGTAAGGTCATGCGTTATCTCCGCGAACCAGGGTAAAGAAGTCGACCCGGCTGGCGTTGACTTCGGCGCGTCGGGCTTCAATGCGCGCGCTGCGTAGCGCTTCCAGCGGGGTTATCAGGGTTTCCATTAAGGTGTGAAAATGGCGGGGCGACTGCAGCAGGGCGTCGATCGCCGCGCAGCGTTCAGCGTGCGGGCGGTCGCGGCCTAAGATCCAGCTGTAACCGAGGGTACCGTCAGCCAGGCGTACCGCTGCGCGGGTAAGGGTGGCGTCGCCGGCAAAGAAGCGGTCGCCGATACCGCCCATGCGGGCCTGGAGCTGTACCAGCCCGGTTTCCGGGGTGCGAATCAATTCATATTCCGGCGCCAGCTGCAGGGACTGCATGCGCGCCAGAAGGTCCTGCGGTTCACTGTGGGCCAGCACGGACATCCAGCGCTGGCGGGTGGCGGTATCGAAGTGCATTCAGTGCTCCATGGTAAATTCAATCATGTCGGCGCGGGTCAGGCTGACGGAGTACTCCGCTGTGAGCGACTCGCCCTCGCGGCTATTGAGCGTGCGGACGCAGAGCAGCGGCGCCATATTGGGGATTTCCAGCAGCTTGCTCTCTTTTGCCTGCGCGCGGCGGGCGCTAATTTTGGTGCGTACGCGGGTCAGTTCGACGTCGAGCCGATCGCGTAGCAGATCGTGCAGCGAGCCGTGGCTGAAGGTCTGTAGCACCGGCCAGAAGCGCAGGTCGGCGAAGTAGTGGTCAATCAGGCACAGGGCGACGCCATTGACCCGTCGCAGGGTACGCAGGTGGATCACGTTCTCGCCCTCATTGATGCCAAAGGCTTCGGCGACATGGGCGCTGGCGGGGCGCAGCACCGACAGCAGCTTTTCGCTGGTGGGATCGCTGCCTTGTTCCAGCAGGTTTTGGCTGAAGCGCGCCTGGGCGTTAAGCGGGTAGTCGATGGGGCGCATCAGCACCAGCACACCCACGCCCTGACGGCGCTGAACCCAGCCGCGCTCAACCAGCTGGTCGATAGCCCGGCGCAGGGTGTGGCGGTTAACGTCGAAGCGCGTCGCCAGCTGCTGCTCGGCGGGCAGATAGTCGCCGCAGCGATAGTGATGGCGCAGCTCCTGCTCAAGTCGGGCGGCGATTTCCTGATAGCGCGTGGGGTAACTGGTCGGATGTCTGGACAGGTGCATAGTCATCAAGCCTCACACAGCATAGGCGAGGAGCTTCCTCGCGTTGTGGGCCGATCCTGACCGGTTTATGTTGCATTTCGGTTAAGTGACGATGACTAAAGGATGAAGAGTTGATGCCAGGCGGATGACAGGGCGGCCGGGCCGCCCTGGGGGCGTCAGCCTTGTTTGACCACGTTGATCATCCAGGGGACGCCAAAGCGGTCGACGACTTTGCCGAAGCCGTGGGCCCAGAAGGTTTCCTGCCAGGCCATCTCAATGCGCCCGCCGACAGCCAGCGCGTCGAACCAGCGCTGGCCTTCAGCGACATCGCTGGGATCGAGGACGAGGGTGAAGCCGGCGTAATGCACATCGGGCCCGAAGGCGCTGTCGCTCAGCATCAGCTCGCCATTATTGATGCGCAGGCTGGCGTGGGCGATAGCATCATCCGCCATCTTCTGGCCAGACGGGCAGCCGTCTGACGCTTCCTGCGCCGGGGGCGGCATTTCGCCAAAGGTCATTTTAAACATCAGCTCTGCGCCCAGCGTCTGCTGGTAGAAGGCGATCGCCTCGGCGCAGTTGCCCGCAAAGGCAAGGTAGGGACTTAAGGACATGGTGAATACCTCAGTGACCGTAACCCGTAAAGCGTAGTCGCCCGGCAGGCGATTGAGCCAGACGGCAGGGCGAAAAGGGGCGCTGAAATATGACGGCAGGCGACAGCGTAAATAGCGGTTGCCGGCGAGGGAAATAACAGGATGCGCCGGGGGACAAACGGCCACCAGGATATCGGGAGCGGCGACGGTTATGTGAAAAAATAATCGCGCCGCCTACCCGAAATTAAATCAGTTCTTTTTCACAAATTCCGATTTGAGCTTCATCGGACCAAAACCGTCAATTTTGCAGTCAATATTGTGATCGCCTTCGACCAGACGGATATTTTTCACTTTGGTGCCGATTTTCAGCATCGAAGAGCTGCCTTTAACCTTCAGATCTTTCACGATGGTAACGCTGTCGCCATCGGCCAGTAAATTGCCATTGGCATCTTTAACGATCAGAATGTCGCTCTCTTCCGTCGCCTCGGCAGGGTTCCACTCATGGGCACATTCCGGGCAGATGTACATGCCGCTATCTTCATAAGTGTAAGTCGAATCGCATTTTGGGCAGTGTGGCAGTTGCATGACGCTCCTCATGATGTCGTCGAAAAACAGGACGTTGGTCCTTTAAACTGCGGCTGAGAGCCGAAAGTGGGTATGATTATAGCGCAATCACCCACTTTTGTCGGGTGTTTTTTTGCTAAAAAATAGCCGTGGTGTTATTCCGGAAAGAAGCGAATAAACGCTGAAATTAACCGCCCGAAGTGGAGCAAAATCGACGAAATAATTTCCGCGCGAACGGTAGGAAATGAACTTATTTATTTTCCGACACTCTGTAATGAGGCGGTAAATTTCTGTGAAGTTGATCGCAGATATAAACACTGTTAGGGTAAAAAAGGGGAGCAGGTCAATTTCATCAAGCATCACGATGAGCCGCTCCATTTATTCACCAGTAGCCAGAGCAGGCGTCAACAGGTTCGGTTGTACATTCTGTCAGCAGACAGTGCAGGCAAACCTGCTACGCTTGAAATGAGGAGCACAGCAATTCACCGCTCCTGACGCACGATGCGAATGGCCTTGCCATTCGGCGAAGAGGCGTGCACTCAAGGCGGAGTAGCAGAGGAAAAATATGCTTAAAAGGAAAAAAATAAAGCCCATCACCCTTAAGGATGTGACCATCATCGATGATGGTAAACTGAAAAAGGCGATCACCGCGGCCTCCCTGGGCAACGCGATGGAGTGGTTCGATTTCGGCGTCTACGGCTTTGTGGCCTACGCCTTAGGTAAAGTCTTCTTCCCCGATGCCAACCCAAGCGTGCAGATGATTGCCGCGCTGGGTACCTTCTCCGTACCATTTTTAATTCGTCCGTTAGGCGGCCTGTTCTTCGGGATGCTGGGCGATAAATATGGTCGGCAAAAAATTCTCGCGATAACTATCGTGATCATGTCGATAAGTACTTTCTGTATCGGCCTTATTCCGTCGTATGCCACGATAGGTATCTGGGCACCGATCCTGCTGCTGCTGTGTAAAATGGCGCAAGGCTTCTCGGTTGGCGGTGAATATACCGGGGCGTCGATCTTCGTCGCGGAATACTCTCCTGACCGCAAGCGCGGCTTTATGGGCAGCTGGCTGGACTTTGGCTCCATCGCCGGGTTTGTGATGGGGGCCGGCGTGGTGGTTCTCATCTCCAGCGTGGTGGGTGAACAGAACTTTCTCGACTGGGGTTGGCGTATCCCGTTCTTCCTGGCGCTACCGTTAGGTATCATTGGTCTCTACCTGCGCCATGCGCTGGAAGAGACGCCGGCGTTCCAGCAGCATGTTGACACCATGGAGCAGGGCGATCGTGAAGGATTGCAGGACGGGCCGAAGGTCTCTTTTAAAGAGATTGCCACCAAGCACTGGCGTAGCCTGCTGACCTGTATCGGTCTGGTGATTTCCACCAACGTGACTTACTACATGCTGCTGACCTACATGCCGAGCTATCTGTCGCATAACCTGCACTACTCGGAAGATCATGGGGTGCTGATCATCATCGCTATCATGGTCGGGATGCTGTTTGTACAGCCGGTTATCGGTATGCTCAGCGACCGTTTCGGCCGTCGCCCGTTTATCCTGATTGGTAGCGTGGCGCTGTTTGCCCTGTCGATCCCGGCCTTCATTATGATCAACAGCAACGTGACTGGCCTGATCTTCGCCGGCCTGCTGCTGCTGGCGGTGGTGCTGAACTGCTTTATCGGGGTGATGGCCTCCTCGCTGCCGGCGATGTTCCCGACGCACATCCGCTTCAGCGCCCTGGCCAGCGCCTTTAACATCTCGGTGCTGATTGCCGGTCTGACGCCAACCCTGGCGGCGTGGCTGGTGGAGACCACCCAAAACCTGATGATGCCGGCGTACTACCTGATGGTTATCGCGGTGGTGGGTATGGCGACGGGCCTGTCGATGAAAGAGACGGCTAACCGTCCGCTGAAAGGGGCGACCCCGGCGGCGTCGGATATCCAGGAAGCGAAAGAAATCCTTGGCGAGCACTACGATAACATCGAGCAAAAAATCGAAGATATCGATCAGGAGATCGCCGATCTGCAGGCAAAACGGTCGCGTCTGGTGCAGCAGCATCCGCGTATCAACGACTAACCGTTTTCACTGTTAATCATGCCGCCTGGGGAAACCCCGGCGGC
>NZ_GL882772.1:14691-20294 GCF_000195655.1 Klebsiella sp. MS 92-3 | reverse complement strand
AAACCCCGGCGGCATTTTTTATGCCTCCGGCAAGGCCAGGCCGTGACGCCGCTGCTGGCTGAGTTTACGGTACTGCTGCGGCGGCATGCCCACGTAGCGGGTAAAGGTGCTGTAGAAGCGACTGCTGGAGCGAAAACCGGCGGTAAGGGCAATATCCAGGATGGTCTTGTCGGTATCGCTCAGCAGCGCCCGCACATGATTGATACGCATGGCGGTAATGTACTGCTTCATGGTCTGCTGCATCACCCGCTGAAAGACCCCCATCGCGTAGTTCGGGTTGAGCTTCACGTGCTCGGCAACGGCATTGACGGTCAGCGCCTGGTCGTAGTGGGCAGCGATAAACTCCAGCATCTGGCTGACATAAAACTGCGCGTGGCGCGAGACGCTGTTCTTGTGGGTGCGTGAGGTTTTATTGACCAGAATCGGCTGCCAGCCGGCGAGGCTCAGCCGCTTCAGCATCAGGGCGATTTCATCGATCGCCAGCTGGCGTATCTGTTCATTCTCGTGGCTCAGTTCCTGCTGCCAGCGGCGTACTTCGAAGGCGCTCAACTGCTGCGCGGCGAGGGATTTAATCACCATCCCATGGGTGACGTGGTTGATAAGCTCCCGGTCCAGCGGCCATGAGAGAAACAGATGCATCGGCAGGTTGAATATCGCCATCTGCTGGCAATCGCCGGGGCGGGTCAGCTGATGCGGCGTACAGGCCCAGAACAGAGTGATATAGCCTTTCTCAATGCGCACCACTTCGTTATTAATCAAATACTCGACGTCGCCATCGAACGGCACGTTGACCTCCACCTGGCCGTGCCAGTGACTGGTGGGCATGGCGTGCGGCGGGCGCAGTTCGATATCCATACGCTGATACTCGGAGTAGAGCGCCAGCGGGCTGCGGCTCTGCTTTTCGTCGCTGCTGCACATAAAGGGATCGGGGGGCAGAGAGGTGAAGCGGTGTTCCATCGTTAGCGTATTCCTGAATTGTCAGAGTGGCTGCATTTTTCGCCAGAACTGACGACAGCTTAGCGGAAGAATCGGCCCATTTTCTCTCCTTTTTGCTCAATCTGTTCCCGAAATCTCAGATTTTGTGGCGCTTAATGGCCGATCTGAGCTTTCGGGAATGCTCCGGCGGGAACAGGGCAGCGCAGCGGGGAGCGGCGTGCCACTCTGCAAGTGTTCAATGACCTGATGGAGAGTGCGTGATGTCTGCCCCAAAAATTACTTTTATCGGCGCCGGTTCGACGGTGTTCGTCAAAAATATTCTCGGTGATGTTTTCCAGCGCCCGGCGCTGAAATCGGCGCATATCGCGCTGATGGATATCGATGAAACCCGGCTGGAAGAGTCGCATATCGTGGTGCGCAAGCTGATGGATTCCGTGGGCGCGAACGGCGAAATCAGCTGCCACCGCGACCGGAAAACCGCCCTGCAGGGCGCCGATTTTGTCGTCGTTGCCTTCCAGATTGGCGGCTATGAGCCCTGTACCGTCACCGATTTTGCAGTCTGCAAGCGCCACGGCCTGGAGCAGACCATTGCCGATACGCTGGGGCCGGGAGGCATTATGCGCGCGCTGCGCACCATCCCGCACCTGTGGGCTATCTGCGACGATATGAGCGAGGTCTGCCCGGACGCCACCATGCTTAACTACGTCAACCCGATGGCGATGAACACCTGGGCGATGTATGCCCGCTACCCGCATATCAAGCAGGTGGGTCTGTGCCACTCGGTGCAAGGCACAGCGGAAGAGCTGGCGCGCGACCTCGATCTCGATCCGGCGGATTTACGCTACCGCTGCGCGGGGATTAACCATATGGCGTTCTATCTGTCGCTGGAGAAAAAGCTCGCGGACGGCAGCTACGTCAGTATCTACCCCGACCTGCTACAGGCCTACGCCGACGGACGGGCGCCGAAACCGAACCTGCACGGCAACCCGCGCTGCGAAAACATCGTCCGCTATGAAATGCTCAAAAAGCTGGGCTACTTTGTCACCGAGTCCTCGGAGCATTTCGCGGAATACACGCCATGGTTTATCAAGCCGGGCCGCGATGACCTTCTCGCTCGCTATAAAGTGCCGCTGGATGAATACCCTAAACGCTGCGTCGAGCAACTGGCCAACTGGCATCAGGAGCTGGAGAGCTATAAGCGCGGGGAGCGCATTGAGGTGAAACCCTCCCGCGAATATGCCAGCACCATCATGAACGCCATCTGGACCGGCGAGCCAAGCGTGGTGTACGGCAACGTGCGAAACGATAATCTCATCGACAACCTGCCTCAGGGCTGCTGTGTGGAAGTGGCCTGCCTGGTGGACGCCAACGGCATCCAGCCGACCAAAGTGGGCGCGCTGCCGGCGCATCTGGCGGCGCTGATGCAGACCAATATCAACGTGCAGACGCTGCTCACGGAGGCGATCCTCACCGAAAATCGCGATTACGTCTATTACGCCACGATGATGGATCCGCACACCGCCGCGGTGCTGGGGATCGAAGAGATCTACGCGCTGGTGGACGATCTGATCGCCAGCCACGGCGACTGGCTGCCGGCCTGGCTGCACCGTTAATCCTCTTATGCCGCCGGGGGCAACGAACCCGGCGGTGCCTGTCACGCTCTATCAAACGCTGAAGGAGGCGCTGGCGACAGCGACCTGGACCCTATGAGTATTTCAATGACAACAAAGCTCAGCTACGGATTTGGTGCCTTTGGTAAAGATTTCGCTATCGGTATCGTCTACATGTACCTGATGTATTACTACACCGATATTGTTGGCTTATCGGTCGGGGTGGTTGGCACCTTGTTCCTGGTGGCAAGGATCCTCGATGCGATAGCCGATCCGATTATGGGATGGATCGTTAACTGTACGCGGTCGCGATGGGGAAAGTTCAAACCGTGGATCCTGATCGGCACGATAACCAACTCGGTGGTGCTGTATATGCTGTTCAGCGCCCACCATTTCAGCGGCGGGGCGCTGCTGGCGTGGGTGTGGCTAACCTACCTGCTGTGGGGCTTCACCTACACCATCATGGATGTGCCGTTCTGGTCGTTGGTGCCGACCATTACCCTCGATAAACGCGAACGCGAGCAGCTGGTGCCTTACCCGCGCTTTTTCGCCAGTCTGGCGGGATTTGTCACGGCCGGCGTCACGCTGCCGTTCGTCAACGCCGTCGGCGGCGCCGATCGCGGTTTCGGTTTTCAGATGTTCACTCTGGTGCTGATCGCCTTCTTCGTCGTTTCCACCCTCGTCACCCTGCGCAACGTGCATGAGGTTTACTCCTCCGACAGTGGTGTGAGCGAAGACTCCAGCCACCTCTCACTGCGCCAGATGGTGGCGCTGATCTATAAAAACGATCAGCTGGCCTGCCTGTTAGGCATGGCGCTGGCCTATAACACGGCGGCGAACATTATCGCTGGCTTTGCGATTTACTACTTTACCTACGTGATTGGCAGCGCGGAGATGTTCCCGTATTACATGTCCTACGCCGGGGCGGCGAATTTGCTGACGCTGATCCTGTTCCCACGACTGGTAAAAGGGCTATCGCGGCGCATTCTGTGGGCGGGTGCTTCGATCATGCCGGTGCTGGGCTGCGGCGTGCTGTTGCTGATGGCGCTGGGCGGCGTTTACAACATCGCGCTGATTTCGCTGGCCGGGGTGCTGTTGAATATCGGCACCGCGCTGTTCTGGGTGCTGCAGGTTATTATGGTGGCCGATACCGTCGACTATGGCGAATATACGATGAATATCCGCTGCGAAAGCATCGCCTATTCCGTTCAAACGCTGGTAGTCAAAGCCGGTTCGGCGTTTGCGGCCTGGTTTATCGCTATCGTGCTCGGTATCATCGGTTACGTGCCGAATGTTGTGCAGTCGCCCCACACGCTGCTGGGGATGCAGGCGATTATGATTGCGCTGCCGACGCTCTTTTTTGCTCTGACGCTGTTTCTCTATTTCCGTTATTACAAACTGAATGGCGATATGCTGCGACGGATTCAGATTCACCTGCTGGATAAATATCGCCGGGTACCGGAAAATGACGTCGAGCCGGAACGGCCGATTGTGGTACCCAATCAGGTGTAAAAAGCGTGCGAAAACCGCTGACGAAAGAGGGGAGGGATGCTCTCTTTTTGAGCAAAAAACAGTGTCTTAAAAAGACAGAAAGAGAAAACTGTAGTTCTCTATTTTATCTCAATTATTTCTCTTTTTGAGCGTTCTGGACTGTTTGTTTCTCCGATTATTCTCAAATAAAACTCAGAATTGTCTCTTTTTCGTGCTCTTGCGCTGCTTTTTAACTCTTGCTACTCTTTTTGGGTCTTACATTTTTCTCTTATTTGTCTCAGTGATGGAGCAATGCAATGCGCATTTTTATCGATGATGGTTCAACCAATATCAAAATGCTGTGGGAGCAAGATGGCGAAACTTTCACCCATATCAGCCCCAACAGTTTTAAACGCGGCTGGTCTGCCACCTTCGGTTCGGGGAAGCCTTTTAACTACACGGTGGATGATGAAAAGTACTCATTCGACTTGATCACTCCCGATGCGCTCCCAACCAATAACATTGACTGGCAATACAGCCCGTTGAACTCCATCGCTGTCCATCACGCGCTGCTGACCAGCGGTCTTGAGCCACAGGATGTTGAAATTGTGGTCACCCTGCCGCTGACCGAATTTTATGATGAAGATGCGCAATATCGCCTCGACAATATTGAGCGCAAGAAAAAGAGCCTGCTGCGCGACGTTAAACTGAATAAAGGCGTGGTGTTCAATATCACTAAAGTTACCGTGCGCCCGGAATCGATTCCGGCGGGTATCAGCCTGTGTGATGAGCTGAAACCGTCGCATTCGGTGCTGATTATCGACCTTGGCGGCACCACGCTGGATATTTCAATGGTCGCCGGGCAGATGACCTCGGTTTCGCGCATTTACGGCGACCCGAAGCTGGGCGTATCGCTGGTGACCGACGCCGTTAAGCTGGCGCTGGCCCGGGCGAATACCGACACCTCCAGCTATAACGTCGACCAGATAATCATCAACCGCCACGACGAAGAATACCTGACCGACAACATCAACGATCCGGATGCGGTTTCTGAGGTGAAGAAGGTGATCAATAACAGTATCGAACGTCTGACCACGCGTGTCCTGACGGCCATCGATAGCTTTAAAGGCTATTCGCACGCGATCGTCATTGGCGGCGGCGCGCCGCTGGTTGCCGACGCCATTCGTGAACGGATGGGTCTGCGCGAGGATCGTTTCGTGGTGGCTGAAGAGCCGCAGTTTGCCCTGGTGCGTGGTCTGAAAATTATTGGTTAAGGAGCGTCTATGACTCTGGATCGCAGAAAAGTGCTGATTTACCTGCGCCCGGATATCAGCGCCAGCGAGCGCTTCGCGGACGCAAAAATTGAGGCCCATCACCGTGGCGACCGCGGCGATATGTCGCGTACCGCGCTGCTGGCGGGGCTGGCGTTAGGGGAAGTCGATAGCCGCTTGCCGTCGATGCTGGCGGCGTTGCTGGCGGAAGATACTAAACCGGAAACGCTGCGTAAGATGCTGGCCTCGTTCCTTGAGATCCAGCCGGCCTCTCCCCCCCCCGCCGCCCCCCCCCCCGCCCCCCCCGCCCCCCCCC
>NZ_GL882772.1:11160-14586 GCF_000195655.1 Klebsiella sp. MS 92-3 | reverse complement strand
GGCTAAGGCGCCGGAGCCGCCCGCGCCGGTGAGCAAGAGCGTCTCCGCGCGTAATCTCGCCGGTTCGTTACCGGATTAAGCGCTATTCCCGGTTTGCGCGACCCGGGAAACTCCCCGGCTTGCGCTGCGCTTAGTTTGTATGCCGGGTATGGCGTAGCCGCCACCCGGCATACAGGCGGCTCCCTGGCTGGGGTCATGCCCGGCGGCGCTACGCTTGCGCGGGCCTACGGATCCAGTGTAATGGTGGGTCCAGTACCATTTGTAGGCCGGGTAAGGCGTAGCCGCCACCCGGCGCGAAGACGGAACGCCACGACCCGGGATGGCACCCCTATCCGTGGGCGAGGAAGCGCGCCAGGCGCTGCTGCAGCAGGCGATTTTCGCGGGTCAGCCGCGCGTTCTCATCCAGCAGGGTCAGCGCCACCGCAATTCCCGGCCAGTCCAGCTCCAGCTCGTTACGCAGGCGTACCGCGCGATGCACGATCGTCACCGCGCTGTCGTCGAACAGCCAGGTGTCCGCCTGCGGCTGGTGTGGCTCAATCATCCCTAAGCCGACGATCTCCGTCAGCTCCTCTTCCGACACCCCGGTACGCAGGCACAATTCGGTAATGGTAAACGTCACTGTTACTGTAGCCATCAGGCTTTCCCCCATGTCTTACGCGGATCGAAGCTGGCTTCGGCGGCGGCCAATTGTTGCCAGAGCTCACGCGCTTTTTCATCTGGTTTTGTCGGCATCACTATTTTAATAACGGCGAACAAATCGCCGGTGTGGGTTTTGCTCACGAGTCCTTTCCCTTTGATACGCAGTCGCTGCCCTGCCTGACTGCCCGGCGGCACCGTCAGCAGAATGCTCTCTTTCAGGGTGGGCACCGTCACTTTCGCGCCCAGCGCGGCCTCCCATGGCGCCAGCGGCAGGACGATCTCCAGGTTATGACCGACAATATCGAATAGCGGATGCGGGGCGATGTGGATAACCAGCCACAGATCGCCGTTCGGGCCGCCATTCTCCCCCGGCGTCCCCTGGCCTTTCAGGCGGATACGCTGACCATCGACTACCCCGGCGGGGATCTTCACATTCAGCGTTTTCGGCGTTTCGCTTTCGATCATGCCAAACACGTTGTACACCGGCAGGTTATAGCTGATAGTGCGCGTCTGCTCGGCCAGCGTCTCTTCAAGGAACACCGCCACTTCGATCTCCAGATCGTGGCCGCGCGCCGCGTGTTGACGACGACGCTGATGCGCCTGCTGGCCAAACATGGAGGAGAAGATGTCGTCGAAATCTTGCTGACTGTAGCTCTGCTCGTGGGTCTGTCGCTGGCGACCGAAGCCGGGATCGTTGCGATGCTGCCAGAGCTGATCGTATTCGGCGCGCCGTTGCTCATCTTTCAGGACTTCCCAGGCTTCGGCGAGATCCTTAAATTTGGCTTCGGCATCGTTTTCTTTACTGACGTCGGGGTGATATTTGCGCGCCAGGCGGCGGTAGGCGGTCTTGATGGTTTTCAGATCGTCGGTTGGTTGCACCCCGAGAATGGCATAATAATCCTTCAATTCCATGATTTTATCTCATCTATGCTCAGTGCGGTGGTTACATATTCCCTGGAACAGGCGTCAGTATAAAGCGTAGGGCAAATGCGCCCTGACGGGGAAGAAAAGTGGCGGAAACTTGACGCCGTCGGGGTCGACGGCGCCGTGGATAAGATTAGTCTTTCGCCTGCGGCCGTGGGCGGCGGCGCCATCCGGTGAATAGCACCAGCAGCGCGCCGACGGCGCCAGCCAGGCGCGCGGTGCCCTCGCCGGCGCTGGGAAACAGCTGGCGAATGGTAGGGTCGCTGACCAGCATTGACCCGGCAATCCAGCCGATGAGCATCCCGCCCAGCAGCACCACCGCGGGAAAGCGGGTGAGCAGGACCAGCACCAGCTTGCTGCCGGCGACAATAACCGGAATGCTGATCGCCACGCCGAGGGCGACCAGCGCAATGTGCCCTTTCCCCGCAGCAGCTACCGCCAGTACGTTATCCAGCGACATAATCACATCGGCAACGGTGATGGTGATCGCGGTGCGCCACAGGCTGCCAGAGCTGCTAACCTCGCTCTCTTCTTCCTCATTCCTGACCAGCTTGATGCCAATCCACAGCAGGAGCAGCGCGCCGACTATTTTCAGCCACGGCAGCGACAGGAGATACAAAGCGATCGCCAGCAGCAGAACGCGCGCCAGGATGGCGCCCACGGTACCGATGATGATCGCTTTGGTGCGTTTCTGCGGCGGCAGTTTGCGGCAGGCCATGGCGATCACCACGGCATTGTCGCCACCCAGCAGTAAGTCGATGGCGACAATCTGCAGCATAATCACTGCCATGTCCCATTGTTGAAGAAATGCATGCATATCGAGAGAAACCACCTGAAAAAAGAGCAAGAAAAACCGCTGCGCAGGGTACTCCGCCTGGGCCGCGTTGACCACTGGCGCAGACCTGCGCTATCGCGCGGGAAAGAGAGAGCCTGAAAAATAAAGTTACGAATCAAGGCGCCGTTGGGCAAGGCTTCGGCGAAAAAGGGTGATATTTTGTCACCCAGACTCACCTGCCGTTCACTTATCGCAAGGATCCCCACTATGTCTGGCCACAAGAAATACCTCTCTGTCGCCCTGCTGAGCGCTGTCTTACTGCCGGCGATGGCCTCTGCCGCTGACGCGCCGGCGACTTTCACCCCGGAACAGGAGGCGAAAATCGGCAAAATAGCCGCCGACTATCTGGTTGCCCACCCGGAAGTCCTGCTGCAGGCGAGCCAGAAACTGCAGCAAATTCAGGCTGAGCAGCAGGCCAGCGCGGCCACTCAGGCGGTGCTGAAGAACGCCGCCGTGTTGACCCAGGATAAAAATACCCCGACCTACGGCCCGGCCAACGGCAAAGTCACGGTGATCGAATTCTTCGACTACCAGTGCGTCTACTGCAGCCGTCTGGCGCCGGTGATGGAGCAGGTGATTAAAGCGCACCCGCAGACCCGCTTCGCCTTCAAAGAGTGGCCGATTTTCGGCGGCCGCTGGGAAAGCTCGCTGGAGGCGGCAAAAACCGGCCTGCAGATCTATCAACAGAAAGGGGCGGATGCCTATCTGGCCTACCATAACGGGATTTACGCTACCGGCCATAACGAAGGCAAGCTGACGACGGCGGATATCCAGCAGCAGGCGAAGAAAGCCGGCTTCGATGCGAAGAAGGCCGCCGACGTCGAACCGGTGCTGCAGAGCATTAACGATCTGGCGCAGGAGATTGGTCTGAGCGGCACGCCGGGCGTGATCGTGATGCCGACCACCGGCGCCACGGAAGCCAGCATCACCGTCTTCCCGGGGCTGGCAGACAAAGCCTCGCTGGAAGCCGCCATCAAAAAAGCCGGCGGCTAATCCCCGGCGTATTACCTGTCCAGGCCGCCGACGGC
>NZ_GL882772.1:7678-11100 GCF_000195655.1 Klebsiella sp. MS 92-3 | reverse complement strand
GTCCAGGCCGCCGACGGCGGCCTTGCTCTCATGCGTCATCGCTCTCTTCCTGCGGCGGTGGTAACGCGTGGGTTTTTAAATCAATAATCTGCCCGATTTGATCGTGGTAAACGGTGAGCAAATTATAGCGGCTCATCTCCGAGATAATCTGCGGCGCGACGTTAAAGCTGCTCGCCAGCTCATCGTCGCGCAGAGCGAGCACCGCGGTATGACGCCGGGTATGGGCGCGGCGCCGGTTGTAGTGATACCAGAGGATCAACAGCCAGCCGTTCAGCGCGGCAATCAGCAGATACATCAGCGCCGTATTCAGGGAGTCCATCAGCGTTTCCCAGTTCGGAGAGGGCGGCGCGATGAACTGCATCAGCAAATTGGCGTACAGAAAGAACAGAAAACCGAGCCAGGCCAGCAGCGTTAAGCCGGCGTCGACCAGCCGGGGCAGCACCCGATGTTCGGTTAAGATGAGCGTATTTTCATTCATCACAGGCTTCCTTTTCCCCGGTCCGGACTCACCCAGCGCGCGCGGGAACGTTGACGTTTCACCATCACTTTCGGAAAAGCGACCAGCGTGGTCAGCAGGCCGATCATCCAGTAGACCATCGGGAACCAGATCACCCAGAACAGCGATTTGGCGACCTTTTTCTCATAGCGCCGCTCGATATACAGGCTGGCGACGAACTGCAGCAGGCACATCAGGCCGAGCAGCATGCCGGTGAATTCCGGTGGAAACAGGCTATGCACCGCCAGATTGTCAGGCAGCGGTATCAGGCGGCTGAGGATAAACAGCAGAATGGTGATCGCGTAGGCAAAGGCCCACAGCGTGGAGCAGGCATACTCCAGAAACAGCGGCCACATCCGGTGATGCTGCCAGTGAAACAGGCGGCGCAGATTGACCAGAAAGACTTCGGCGCCGCCCTGGGCCCAGCGCAGACGCTGCTTCCATAACCCTTTGAGGGTCTCCGGCATCAGGATCCAGCACAGCGCTCGCGGCTCGAAAAAGATGTCCCAGTGGCGGAGCTGAAGCTTCCAGCTGATATCAATATCTTCAGTGATCATATCCGGGCTCCAGTAGCCGACGTCCGCCAGCGCCTGGCGCCGGAAGGCGGCGATTACGCCGGAGACGGTAAAGACCCGGCCATAGATCCGCTGCGTCCGTTTGATAAGCCCAATGATCGACGAGAACTCCCCAACCTGAATGCGGCCGATCAGCGTGGATCGGGTGCGGATCCGCGGATTGCCGGTGACCGCCCCGACGTGCGGATAATGGATCAACGGCGCGACCAGCCAGGCCGCGGTATCCCGGTCCAGCAGGGCGTCGCCATCGATGCAGACCAGCAGATCGCCGCGGGCGGCGGCGGCGCCCGCTTTGAGCGCCACCGCTTTTCCCTGATTGGCGGCCAGATGGATCACCCGCAGCCTCGGCTCCTCCTGCGCCAGCTGCTGGAGCACCTGGGCGGTGTTGTCCGAAGAGCCGTCGTTAATCGCGATCACTTCAAGATTGGCGTAACGCTGGGCCAGCGCTGCGCTGATGGTTTCCCGGGCGTTTTTCTCCTCGTTAAAGCAGGGGATCAGGATCGAGATCAGTGGATTGCCCGGCAGCGTCGGCGGCGGGGTATCCTCCCCCCACGGCCAGTGACGTTCCAGCTGAAACCAGAAGTAGAGACCCCCGGTGATCCACAACACTGACATAAACAGCGGCCAGAAAAAGACAAAGTCGAGGATAAGCTCGCCGGTAAATACCGCTGCGACACCTAACGGCAGCCCGAATACGAGGCATAAAATGCACAATGCGATAATGCGATCAGTCATGGTCAGGGTACCACCAGGAAGAAAATTGCGGCCTGATACGAGAGATATCAGGCTGGTTGTTAATAAAATCGTCAGGGTAGTAGCCGTAGTTTTTGACGCCGTTCAGCCGCAGCAAACGCATCCAGTCCGCCAGCTGCTGGTCGGGAATGGCGTTTTGCTGGCGTCGATTCCAGTCTCTGGCCTGCAGTTCAAAGATGGTTTTCTTCAGCGCACCCGGGTGGCGGGCGACGGCCTGCACCAGCCGCGTCAGCCAGGCCTGGCTGGCGTCGATCGGCACGGACTCCATCAGCGGCATCGCCATGGGGACCGTCCAGTCATAGGCGGCAAGGAAGTCATCCAGATTCTGCGCAAACCAGGCTTCGCTTTGCGGCTCCAGGATCGGCAGGGCGAAGAGATTACGCGCCGTTTTCACCTGCGGGCCGCGGATGGCCTGCACTGCCTGGCGTAGATCCAGAGTGAAGCGGGTCAGGGTTTGGCTTTTGAAACGCATCCATGCCTGGCGCTCTTGCGGACGTTGGGGCACCGGGTCGGCATCGTGCGCCATACCCGTCTGCCGCCAGGCGGCGACCGCCTCCGGACTCACGTCTTCAAAATCGGTCAGCACGGCGTCGTCGTGAAACAGGATCCCGCTGAAGCTGGCGTGTCGGGCCAGATCTTCGTAGATGTCGGTGATCTGCTGGCGAACCCGGGGATCCCAGGGCGACAGACGGACGTACGGCTGGCGGGCAAGTAACGCCTTCCCGGTTTGCGGATCCCAGCGCTGAACGCGCGGCAGATCTGAGGCAAGATCGAAGGCCAGCACCGGCATCCAGGCATAAACCTTCACATTGCCGCGGGTCTGCAACTGCCAGGAGACGAAGTTAAACAGGTCGGCGCGCATCGGCAGCCAGCGGTTGGGGAAATAGAGCGACTTGACCGTGCCGTCGCCCTGCGGGTCGGAGAAGGCCTGCAGAAAGACGTGGCTGATTTTCATGTCATAGACGCGCTGCACCAGCTTATCGATATTCTTTGCCTGCTGGACGGGATTGGGGTCATAGACATAGTCCAGATCCACATGCATCACCCGAACAGGATCGGCTTCCTGAATCTGGGTCACGGCGCTGGCAAAGGCCTTGAGCGACGGGTTACCGGCGATCAGCAGGCGTGGAAT
Source organism: Klebsiella sp. MS 92-3 (assembly GCF_000195655.1). Taxonomy (NCBI): domain Bacteria; kingdom Pseudomonadati; phylum Pseudomonadota; class Gammaproteobacteria; order Enterobacterales; family Enterobacteriaceae; genus Klebsiella; species Klebsiella sp. MS 92-3. Next base: position 8,144 of record NZ_GL882772.1, on the reverse strand, counting down.
ATTGTCCAGATCCTTCACGTTGCCCAGGCCGTCGTTCAGCGTAAACGCCAGCTGATACCCTTGCTGTTTGGCGATGGCCAGGGTGCTGCCGCTGGCGGCGCCGTAGGGCCACACCCAGGCGCGCGGCGTTTTCCCGGCAACCTCATGGATTTTCGCCGTCACTTTCTGCACGTCATCGGTCATTCGCCGGGTAAACTGCGCGTCGCTTTCATAGCGGCCGGTGGTTTTATCCCAGCCGCGGTTGGCGGCGGCAGGCTCGCGGCTGCCCTGCGGATTGGCCGGCAGACCGTAGTGCGAGGCCCAGGTGTGCGCGCCGATCTCCACCAGCGGCGAGCGGCTGAGCTCGCGCACCATCTCCCAGGTAGCGAAGCGCTCGCGCGGCGTCATCAGGCCGCCAAAATTAACGGGCTGACCAGCGGGAGTGTCCACCCAGCTGCCCACCGCCCCCCCCCCCCCCCCCCCCCCC
>NZ_GL882772.1:2832-7562 GCF_000195655.1 Klebsiella sp. MS 92-3 | reverse complement strand
GGGGCGGGGGGACGTTCCAGGCTTTAAGCAGCGGCCATACGCGGGTGTAAAAGCTGCTGTAACCATCGTCAAAACTGAGGAGAAAAGCCTTGGGCGGCAGCGACTTTAAGCCATAATGCGCATCGAGAATGTCCTGAACGCTAATCGCATGGTAGCCGTTATGCAGCAGCCAGGCGATCTGCTCATTGAGTGCGCTGGTGCGCACCGAAAGATAACGCTGGTCGGCGGCATCGTCTTCGACGTCATGGTAGGCCAGCACCAGAAAGCGATCCGCCGGCCAGGGTTGATTGGCCTCCAGTTGGGGGCGCTGCTGCGGGGCGAGGAAGGGGACTTCCTCAGCACGCACGCTGAAGATAAGGCACAGCCAGATGAGAAGCATCAGGCCGTTGCGCAGGGTCGTGTTCAGCATGGTCATCCTTAAAACCGTATATTTGCATCAAGAGTGATGGCGAGGTTGTTTTCACGTTTGCCGTCGTAGGGGCGCTTATCCCAGTTCAGCATCACCCCGGTGTCGACGACGTTGTTCCAGCGCAGGCGCTGCCCGTAACCCAGCACCGTGATCGCCCCGGCGGCGTGATTTTTTTGCCAGTAGCTGCCGCCGCCGGCGAGTAACTGCTGGCTCCAGACGGTGTCATAGCGCTGGTAAAGCGTGTGATCGACGGCCAGCGCCGCGGTGGCGGCGAGGTCCCGTGCCGGACTGTAGTAGGCGGTGTCGGTGCGGCTATTGGCGCTGGCCGACAGACCGGGCTGCAAATCCAGCGTTAACCATGGGGTTTGCCAGAGGCGTTCTTTACCGGAGAGGGTGTACTCATGGCGGCGGTTGCGATCGGTAAACCGGCTGGCGGCCGCGCTGACGCGGTACTCCCGGCGTTCGTTTGGAGACCAGCGCAGCCAGCCTTCGCCGCGGTTGGCGCTGACGCCGTTGCGTAACGCGCGCAGCGGCGTCTGCTGCGAAATCCGCTCCAGTTCGCCGCCCAGCTGCCAGCGATCGCTAACGTCATGGGCGGCGGAAAGGCGGACGCCGGGCTTGTTCTCGCCGTGAAAATTGACGCTGGAGAGCTCAAGCTCGCCCCAGTAGTCGCGCGGACGCCATTCAATACCGGCAAACAGCTGGCGACGGCTGCCTTTCCCCTCTTCAAAATTGCCTTCAGCGAAGCGGTGCCCGCCGAACAACCGCCAGCTGTCGGCTAGCGGCGGGCTGTAGATCGCCGTCTCAAAACTGAGGTCGTGCGTGCCGCTCACCGGGTTGTCGGAATGCAGCCCTTTGCCAACGCTCAGGCGCAGCTCGGAGAGATAATGGATCTCGCGCGCTCTGGCCAGGCGCTGGGTGTTCAGATCCCGTGGCGAGCGGGCGACGACGTCGTCAGCCAGCAGATCCATTTGCCGCCACTCCTGCAGATCGAGGGCGACCCAGGCCTGCTGGCGCTCCAGCTGCAGGCTGGCGGGTTCCAGAGATTCCGCCGCTTTTAGCTGGCGTTCGGCTGCCCGTGGCAATCCTCTCTCCTGCAGAAGGGCGGCATAGTCTATCTGCAGGCCCTGGTTTCCAGGGGCCGTCGCCGCCAGGCGCTGCATTCGGGCTTCGGCCTGCGGCAGGTCGTTGGTAGCCGCTAAATAGTGCACGTTAAGCGACTGTGCGGTGAGCCAGTCGTCGTTCGGCTGCGGCGTTGGCGAGCCGTAGAGACGACGGATGTAGGGCGCATTCCTGGTGAGGCGGGCGACATACCGTTGCGCCTCCGGGTACTGACCGGTGTCCAGCAGAGCGTAGAAAAGCTCGTGTTCCTCATTCTGTTGGCTTGTCAGCCACGAAGGATGCTGGTGGATAAGCGTCAGCGCAGGCTCAATTTGCTTAAGGGCGATAAAAGAGGAGATGACCCAGCCGATGGCCCAGTCGGGAACGGTCTGCTGCTGGGCGATCAGGCTTTGGTATTCGCGGATGACCTGCGCGTACTCGGCGCTGGCGTACAGCGCGCCCAGACGATCAATACGCGCCCGGATGATGTCGGGCGCAGCCTGTGGGTCGGGGTGCCAGGCGGCGATCATCGCGTCATACTGCGTGAGCGCCGTGCGGGCCAGCGCGTAACGCGCCTTTTCTTCGCGGGAAGGGGTATCGGCAAGGCGCACCAGTTCGGCGGCGGCGTTCAGCTGCAAGTTACGCTTTTCCGCAGGCGTCAGTTCGACGCTATTCGCCAGGCCGAGAGCAGGGGAATCAATCCGGTTGCGGGTCAGGGTCGCCATCAGGCTGGCCAGCGCGGTTTTGTTTTGCGGTTCACGATCGAGGATCTGCGTGTCCACCAACAGCTGGTCCCAGCTTTTGCCCAGCCGCAGGTAGACATAGGAGAGCGTCTGCAGGTGCGCAACGCTCGCCTGCTCCGCCACCAGGCGACGCGCTTCGCTGAGCGCCTCGCCGTCCTTGCGGGCATCGGCGAGCGTTTTGATATAGCCGATACGATAGTCGTCGCTGCCAGGGGCCTGGCTGAGCGCCTGCTGCCAGAGGGTGAGCGAGGTTTGCCACTGCTTCTGGTTGCGCAGGGCCTGCGCCGCGGCGGCGGTGCCCCGTGCAGGAAGCGGCATATAGACCTGGTAGCGTCGCCAGACTTTCACCACTTCATCGTCCTGACCGGCCCAGAGGGCCACCTGCAGCCAGTCCGCCACCTGAGAAGGGGTTAAGGCATGCCGCAGCTGGTACTGCTGAAGGTAACTGAGAAAGGGGGCGTACTGACCTTGGCGCGCTTGCAAGATTTGCTGGTCATAGAGCGAATCCGCTCCCTGAACCAGCGCCGGGAAGAGTAAAAGCAAGCCGATTGATAGCGAGAGTTTCGTGTTGCGATTAAACAATAACGTATTTGAATAAGGTGATCTTTCCATTTCTATTTGCCATATGTTCATCAAGAATCCATTGCACAACACGACCGTCCTTTGACGGTGAGTTAAAGGATGAGGATGGTCCCATTTAGCTGACTGGCACTGCAGGTGAATGACCTATTGCAAACTAATAAACATATCTCCTGTTGATAAATGAATGGGTAATTTATACCCGATACGGCAACCGATAAATATGGATAAATTATGGCCTGCGTTTTAAGATAATTCTGTAAAATCGACTTCGTTCGAACGGAAGTGTTCAAGTTGATTTCTTTAACCTACTGATATAAATAAAAAAGAAAGTCAGATGGAATTTTGTTTCAAAATGGCGGTGTGACTTATATTTAGTTGGGGTTAGAGTTTTTTAGGTAATATTTAAGATGATTTCTGACAAAAATTCTCAATAGCAAAAAAAGCATCTTTTCTGTGGATTTTTTTTATTTATAATCAATCTGTTTATTTCCTGTCAGAACGCAAGGAGGGTTTTCACAGCCAGATTCAGATGCCGCGCTAATGATAAATCACAGGTCTCGTTATTTTCACCGCCATGCGAAGCGTTCCATAGGGGGAGGGAAAACGTCTGGTTGACGAGAATTTGTTGATTAAATGTTAAAGGGACGATTTGTGGCAACTTTAATGATATTGGTTACCCAGGATTACTATCTTTTTCAAGGTGTTAAGAATTTTTTTCCTGATATCATTCAGTTAGATTCTAGCGGAAAAGCGATTTTAGATAATGAGGTTGATGAAGTCTCTCTGCTGGTTGATAGCCGCTCGCCGCTTTGCCATTACGATTATCTCGTGCTGGCAGCGGCGAAATCCAGAAAGCGAATATGTTGTATCGTCCTCGATATGCGCCATCGGGAAGAGCATTTACTGAGCCTGAAATCGTTTTTAAACATGTCATTATCACCCGCGGATATGGCGACATTATTTGGCCTTTTTCTGGAGATGAATAGCAAGCGTCTGACCAAAGAGTGGTTTGACGATCTGCGCTTAAGTTTGTCTGAACAGTTAATGTTACGTTTACTCATGGCGGGGATGACCATGGAGGAGGTGGCCGTCAATCTCAATACGTCACTAAAAAGCCTTTACCGCAAGCGTACTGCGCTTTATGAGCGGTTGGGGTTAGATAATTTTAATGAAGCTTGCTTATTTATCTTTCGAAATAAGCTGCTGGAGCAGACCGAACGTTCGTTATGAAGCTTCGCTGTACAGAGAATGGATGTTATCGCAAGGTATTTGTTGACGAAAATCTAATAAATTAAATAGATATTGATAGGTACAACCGTCGATACCCGGCGGTATCGATGATGGCATTCGGCATATAATTCCGGAGCTCTTTGGAAGTATTTACCGCCAATGCGGTTTGCTATGCACAGCGATTATTATAATGAATATATTCCTTGCGCCGCACAGGAATAGTTTTGTCATAAATTAACACTACCATGGTATTCCGACTCACGCGTCGGAATACCATGAGATATCGTGAAAGCATCAGAGGAGCGAGGTGGATGAGAATAAGGGACAGTATTGCTGAGCGGTTAGAGGCATGCGGCCTCTACCGTCGGGCGGCATCCAGATGGATTGAGGTGATGCAGCGTTGCCTGGACGATGAGGACCGAGAGTGGATCCGTCACCATCGCAATCAGTGTCTGAAAAAGGCGCAACGTCCGCCGGCGCCGAAAGAGGAGTTTGCCGACCTCCACCAGGCGGCGAAAGAGACTCAATATCGTATGGGCATTGCGAAGCCCTATGGCGAAGCATTCAGACTGCCCGGCAAAGGGAAAACGGCCGCCGAGTAATGCCTTTCTTCACGACGTTTGCCTGACGGCTTCGCCTTATCCGGCCTGCGGGTCCTCCACAGG
>NZ_GL882772.1:0-2671 GCF_000195655.1 Klebsiella sp. MS 92-3 | reverse complement strand
GTGCCTGATGGCGGCATAAATGCCTTATCCTGCTTACAAATGGCATTGGGTCCACCCATGACATTCGTCCGTAGGTCCGCGCAAGAGCATGGGGTCAGTTCATTGCTGGGCGGTTTTTTCGTTTTCAAAGCAAGAGAATACGCATGAAAAAAGGATCTCAAGAAGATCCTTGTGATGTCACGTTCAGCCGTTAACAATTACGTTAATACGACTCATATTTAAGCCCGTAATTCCTACTCCACCTAACGTCAAAAAGGGGCTTTCTATCAATACACCGATCCTCTGTCGGGATGTCGTTAAAACAAAAAACCTCATCGGTAGAAAACAGTAGGTTTTCATCCGGTTCCGTGCGATATCCATCCCCAAAATCAACAATCCATACATGGTAAAAGCCGTCTTTACCCTCGTGTGGAATCCCGTACTTCGCCTGTATTACGGCCTTATTGGCTTCCCACCAGGCTATCTGACGACTTTTCAGGTATGGAAAATGCCTGACCAGAATCGTATTTCCATCGTGAACTGCCACAATCTCAACCGGGGACAGATACTGCCATAGTAGATAACCACCTACCGCAGCCGCTACAACCCCCGCTATCAGTCGCTTATTCACCCCGCCTCCCGCTGATTTCCACGGTCGCATTCATCTCGGTGATGAACGGCCTATAGCCGTATTTCACATAGCGCTGCAGCACAAACCAGATCCGGAAAATTCGGCCCTGATGAAAAACAGGGTTCAGGATATCCGCGTCATCAAGCCCGAAGTGGTCCTGTACCCGGTAGTGTACTTTCGCCCGGTAGCTGTCGCCCGTCACCTCCAGTGACTCGAGCGTGATATGCGTCGACCACGTATCATGGACGGTAATCACCAGCCCGTTAGTCTTATCGATCTGACGATCAAATTTAGGTAGAACAGCTTTATTAACTTCCTTAAAGTTGCCCTTTCCGTCGAATAAATCGTCCTTTTTACCGAGAGGAAGAAATCCATATTCGTAGCTAACAGCATCATCCAAGGCCCTTTTAATCCCCAACAACGAGCTATCACTCGAATGGTCATTCAGGATCTGCTCTTTCAGCGCCCTGTCCAGTAATGGGCTGCTGTACGGTGTGCCGCTGTTCCCCTGCATATGATTAATCATTTCGGTGATGATGTTTTTATATGGGCCATGGAAGGAGAATACCTTGGCAAGTCCCCGGAACTCATCAAACATCAGCCGGACACTTTCCTCCCGGCTGACCACGACCGGCGTACTTCCCGTCAGGCTGCCCGGATAAAATACACCATACGAACTGGCGGGCGCTGGTGGGACAAGGGTCAGCGTATACGGGTTCACTTTCGCCGAGACATCCGTCAGACCAAAGCGCTCTTTCAGTGCTTCCTCGCTCAGATCACCGTGGTGCATGTCCTTTGCGCCGTAGTCATCCATTGCCCTCTGCGTGGCATAAATCAGCGCCGGAAGGGGCATTGGCTGAGGCCCTTTAGCCTTCGCCTCATTCAGTTTTTTCCTGCTGGCTTCCCTCTCCCGTTCGGCAGCCAGCCCGGCATTGCAGTTATATTCGTAGGTGTTATCCAAATCTTGCGGAATGAATTTCGCCCGACACGGGCAGGAGCTGTAACTTTCGATGGAGCCTGCTAGCTGGCGGTTTACACCGCCTACTTCGTACATGTCGCCCATGCCACCACAAATACGGTAGATCCCCGGATGTTTTCCGCAGGTCACTTTATCGCTTTCCCGCGCCTGTGATCGCCCGAAAAATTCGGTGTCTTCAGCACCGGTGATAATTTTACCGCCACAGACGGTACGATCTCCCTGGAAAAGAAAATAGCCTTCCAGCGCCATCAGTGCTTATCTCCCGGCACAGTTAAAAAGCCATCCGGCAGTGCATCGCCCTCACGGAATACAAACATCTGACACCCCTGAGGTGTTGAAATGATTTCATCACCGTTATCCAGCATGCTGCCCACGAGCGCCATCGATTCCCCCTGCATCACCCGACCTTTACCGGCTCCGCAAATAATGGTCGCCTCACGTCCATCCGGATACACAACTTTATCTCCGACCCGCGCAGAATAGTGCCCGTCAAGGGTACTTTTGCCGGATGTCTCACGGATCACGCCACCATGACGGGTCAGGCTGCCAATCGTTGCACCCCGGAAAATATGGAGAACAGGGCGCTGTAACATTGATTCCATTTCTGCGACGAGTGACTGACGCGACTGTGGCTCAAGTTCTGACAGAAACTCATCGGTAAATGGCGGCTGACGCAGCCGTTCCAGTACATCAGTGGTCAGTTCATTGGTGTATTGCTGTGACATGGTAAATCCTTTTAGTGTATCTGGTTGCTCATTCCGCTCTGAGCGATCATGGATTAGAATTGAAGTTCGATCAGTGTTTCGCATCTGTTCGATCAATCGGGATGCGTTAACTTTTTATAGTGCTTTTAACCTGTTTTTCCCTCGCTTTCCACTACCAGCGAGCTTTTCCTCATCGACTTACCCTGCAGAACCACCCTGCGCGCGTTTTATACAGCAGCCTGTCCAGGATTACGTCTGCCGTTGTCAGGATCTCCATCAGTCCATGCTGTCCACTGGGAACTGATTCACTACGATGGTACTGCTTTGGCCGTAATGGTCTTAAGTGATCTCCAGCAGGCGTTTCTTCGTCCTCCAGGC
>NZ_GL882771.1:15752-23084 GCF_000195655.1 Klebsiella sp. MS 92-3 | reverse complement strand
GTTTTTAAGGCCGGGCAGTCAGCCCGGCCTTAAGCGATCAGTGGGCCGCAAATACCGCCCTGGCGGCAAACAGGCCGTTGAGGGCCGCCGGGAATCCGGCATAGACTGCCATCTGCATGATCGCTTCCGTAATCTCCTCTTGCGTCAGGCCGACGTTTAATCCTGCGGCAATGTGTACTTTCAGCTGTGGCTCGGCGTTCCCCAACGCCGTGAGCGCGGCGATGGTGGCGATTTCCCGGCTGCGTAAATCGAGCCCTGGCCTGGCGTAAATATCGCCGAAGGGGAACTCAATCAGATAGCGGGCGAAATCGGGGGCGATATCCCGCAGGCTGTCGACGACGGCTTCCCCGCCCTTACCATCCACCCGCTGAAGCATTTCCTGACCGATGATATAACGTTCGCTGGACATCGTTTTTTCCTCTCTGTGATGGTGCGTTAAGAGGAAGGGTAGGGAAGTGTGCCGGACTTGAGTAATACCCTTTTCGTGATACCTTTTCAGTATGACAACTTCGCGATTACATTCCCTGGATATTCGCCTGCTGCGCGCCTTTGCCGTGGTAGCGGAGGAAAATAACATCAGCCGGGCGGCGCAGCGGTTATTTATCTCGCAGCCGCCGCTGACCCGCCATATCCGCCATCTGGAAGCGCAGCTGGGGGTGACGCTGTTTCAGCGCCATAGCAAAGGCCTGATCCTGACCGACGCGGGTAGAGAGGTGCTGGAGATGATTCAACCTCTGCTGGCGCTCCAGGAACGCACGCTGGCGGCATTGAGTGAGCTCGCCGCCCACTCGCCGCAGGCTCTACGTCTGGGCGTGACGACGGCCTTCGAACAGGGCATTTTCGCCGCCGTTGAGGCTGCGCTGAGCGAACATACCCGCGCGTTGCATATCACCCGCCACGCCTCACCGGCGCTGGCTCAGCAGGTACGCAAAGGCAAACTCGATGCGGCGCTGGTCGCGTTGCCGCTCAATACTGAAGGGCTGCACCTGCACCCATTGCCGTATCATGAGCCGCTCATTGCGGCATTACCTGCCTCCTGGCCGGAAGCCGCCAGGCCAGGGCTGACGTTAAGCGCGCTCAATCATCGGCCGCTGTTCTGGTTTAAACGCGAGCGTAATCCTGGTTTCTTTGACTACACGCGCCGTATTTTCGACCGGGCTGGCTATGCCCCGACGTATGTGGAAGAGCCGGCCGAGCATGATGTGCTGCTGGCGCGTATTGCGCGCGGGGAAGGCATGATCCTGCTGCCGGCGTCCTTTTCCGCGATTCAGCGTCAGGGGGTGGCGTTCTGCCCGGTGGCTGAGGGCGACGCGATGCCGTTAAGCCTTGGGGTGATTTATCCGCCTCACCAGGCAGAGTCCGTGCAGCAATGGCTTTCTCTGCTGGATGGCATTCTGGCGACTGGCTAGTCTCAGGCTGACTCGCGAGCCACCTTATATTGCCCACCGAGCCGCTTCCTGAGCGTGGCCAGGTGATCGGAAGATGAACTTTTTTCAAGTAGGTGACCTATTCCTCACTCTTTACACAGATTTTTCTATTGACGCCCGCGCGCTTTTCCGTCATTTTTACATCTGGACGTCTAAACGTATAGAAGTTCGCAATATAACAGCCATTACATGCGATTGATGAGGTAAGGTATGAGCTTTTTTCACGCCAATCAGCGGGAAGCCCTGAATCAGAGCCTGGCGGAAGTCCAGGGCCAGATTAATGTGTCTTTTGAATTCTTTCCGCCGCGCACCAGTGAAATGGAGCAAACCCTGTGGAAATCCATCGATCGCCTGAGCAGTCTGAAACCGAAGTTTGTTTCGGTAACCTATGGCGCGAACTCTGGCGAGCGCGATCGCACCCACAGCATCATCAAAGGCATTAAAGAGCGAACCGGTCTGGAAGCAGCGCCGCACCTGACCTGTATCGATGCCAGCCGCGATGAGTTGCGCACTATCGCTCAGGATTACTGGAACAACGGTATCCGCCATATCGTCGCCCTGCGCGGCGACCTGCCGCCGGGCAGCGGTAAACCGGATATGTACGCCGCCGATCTGGTGACGTTGCTGAAAGAGGTAGGCGATTTTGATATCTCTGTCGCCGCGTATCCGGAAGTGCATCCGGAGGCGAAAAGCGCGCAGGCGGATTTACTGAACCTGAAGCGCAAAGTAGAAGCAGGGGCCAACCGCGCGATCACCCAGTTCTTCTTCGATGTGGAAAGCTACCTGCGTTTTCGCGATCGCTGCGTCTCGGCAGGCATCGACGTGGAAATCATTCCCGGTATCCTGCCGGTCTCCAACTTTAAACAGGCGAAAAAGTTTGCGGATATGACCAACGTCCGTATCCCGGTGTGGATGTCAAAAATGTTCGAAGGGCTGGATAACGACGCCGAAACCCGTCAACTGGTGGGGGCGAATATCGCCATGGACATGGTGAAGATCTTAAGCCGGGAAGGGGTCAAGGATTTCCACTTCTACACCCTGAACCGCGCCGAAATGAGCTACGCCATCTGCCATACGCTGGGCGTACGCCCGGCCTGAGTTTTCATTAACGTTTAGTGCGATGGCGAAGCCGGTATTCGCCATCGCTTTTTTTTGCCCAAAACGCTGATACAGGTCAGGGGAGAGCAGAAGATAAAGCGCGTATAGTGCCAGCCTGATAATTGACAGGGATGGGTTATGCAATGGCAAGGAAGAGCGATCCACTGGCGTTTGGTGGGTTGGCGTTATTAACGCTGATCTGGAGCTTTAGCTGGATCGCGATGAAGCAAGTGACGAGCTATATCGGCGCTTTTGACTTCACGGCGCTGCGCTGTATTTTTGGCGCCGTGGTGCTATGGATAGTGATGTTGATCCGCGGTAAAGCGCTCAAGCCGACGCCTTTCGGCTACACCCTGGCGATCGCGTTATTGCAAACCTGCGGCATGGTCGGTCTGGCACAGTGGGCGCTAATGAGCGGTGGCGCCGGTAAAGTGGCGATCCTGAGTTATACCATGCCATTCTGGGTAGTGGTGATGGCCGCGTTATTCTTAGGTGAGCGCATGCGGCGATGGCAGTATATCGCCATCGGGGTGGCATGCGTGGGCCTGATACTCGTACTTCAGCCTTGGCAACTCGACTTTACCTCCCTGAAAAGCGCCTTGCTGGCGATCCTCTCCGGCGTGAGCTGGGGGGCAGGTGCGATCGTCGCGAAGCGTATGTATACCCGGTATCCGCAGGTTGATTTGCTGGCGCTAACGACATGGCAGATGCTATATGCCGCCGTAGTAATGAGCGTAGTGGCCTGGCTCGTCCCGCAACGGGCGGTAGACTGGCAGCCCGACGTTTTCTGGGCCCTGGCTTACAGCGCAATCCTTGCAACGGCGCTGGCCTGGAGTCTGTGGCTTTTTGTACTGCGTAATTTACCGGCAAGTATAGCCGGTCTGAGTACGCTGGCCGTACCGGTCTGTGGCGTGCTATTTTCCTGGTGGCTACTACATGAAAATCCAGGAAAGGTGGAAGGTTGTGGCATTGCGTTGATAGTACTGGCGTTGGCGATGATCAGTATCAAGAGACGAGGGGCATAGCCTGCTCCGGCCTGCAGAGATGCATAAAAAACCCCCGGCTGCCGCCGGGTGTTTTGCTCTGGTTTATTCCCATTCCTGCAGGAAGCGCTGACCATACTGGTCGGCCACCAGCAGCGCGGCGTAGACCTGGTCGGAATCAACGCCGCCCGGCATATTGTGAATGGTTTCGCCTTCAGCGCAGGCGGCTTCCGCCACCAGACGCATTTTGGTCGGGATATCACCTTTGATATCCAGCTGCGCCAGGGTGATCGGCAGCCCAACGCTGTGGCACAGCGCGGCGACGGTCTCTATTTCGTCCACCGGCGCATTTTCCAGCACCAGCTGCGTCAGGGTTCCGAACGCCACTTTTTCCCCGTGATAATAGTGATGGGCGTCAGGGATGGCCGTCATGCCGTTATGAATCGCGTGCGCCGCCGCGAGACCACCGCTTTCGAAACCCACGCCGCTCAGATAGGTGTTGGCTTCCACCACCCGCTCCAGCGCCGGGGTGACCACGTGCTGTTCGGCGGCCAGCATCGCTTTTTCACCCTCTTCGAGTAAGGTGTTGTAGCATAGCTCGGCCAGCGCCAGCGCCGCCTGGGTGCACTTCCCGCCCGCCATGGTGGTGGCGCCGCTACGGGAGCAGGCGCGGGCTTCGAACCAGGTAGCCAGCGCATCGCCAATCCCGGCGGCCAGCAGGCGGGCCGGCGCGCCGGCAACGATCTGCGTATCGACAATGACCATGTTGGGGTTGCGCGGCAGCATCAGGTAGCTGTCGAATTCCCCTTCGTCGGTGTATATCACCGACAGCGCGCTGCACGGCGCATCGGTGGAGGCGATGGTGGGGGCGATCGCCACCGGCACATTCATAAAGTGGGCCAGCGCTTTCGCGGTATCCAGGGTTTTGCCACCGCCGATCCCCAGCACGGCGGTGCACTTCGCGTTGCCGGCGATATCGCGTAGACGGTTGATTTCATTATGCGAACACTCACCGCCAAACGGCGCGATTTCGGCCGCCAGGCCAGCGTCGGCCAGGCTTTTACGCAGCATCTCTTCCGCAAACCCCAGGACGAACTTATCACCGACCACCAGCCAGCGCTCGGCCAGCGGTTTCAGATAGTCGCCGAGGCGCTTGATGGCGCCTGCGCCCTGGATATATTTGCCTGGTGATTGAATAATGCGATCCATTTCGATTCCTCCTCGATGACCGTGACGCCGCCCGCAGGCGGCTCGCGGATCCGGTTACAGATTCAGCGTGCCAAAGGCGTTATTCCAGTCTTGTTCAAACTTCTCTATGGCTGACTCTACCGCAGGGGTGCCGAGCATTTGTTGCGCTACATCTAGTGGAAGGGTGATTGCTTCGCAGCCAGCCAGCAGACAATCCAGCGCCTGGCGTGGCGTTTTGAAGCTTGCCGCCAGAACTTTGCTCTCGGGCGCATGCATTTCCAGCAGGGATTGCAGCTCCTGCACCATGCGGATGCCGTCCCCGCCCTGGGCGTCGACGCGGTTAACGTAAGGCGCGACGTACTTTGCGCCGGCCAGCGCGGCCAGCAGGCCTTGCGAAGCGCTGTAGACGGCGGTGCCAAGGGTCGGGATGCCTTCTTTCTTCAGCAGTTTGATAGCGGCGAGCCCTTCGGCGGTGACCGGGATTTTGACCACAATGCCCGGCACGGCATTGCTCAGACGTTTGGCCTCTTCCACCATGCCCTGCGCGTCGCGGCTCATGGTCTGCGCGAAGAGGGTGCCCTCCGGACCGACGGCTTTTTGCAGGCGCGGCAGCACATCCCAGACCGGGACTTTACCGGCGGCGATAATGCTCGGGTTGGTGGTTACCCCGGCCAGCGGGTAGATGCGGGCCAGGCGTTCCACTTCGGCGACGTTGGCGGTATCCAGATAGAGTTCCATTGTGTTTTCCTCAATGCTTAATTCGGTGCTGTCGTTGAGGTAAGCATACGGCTTTCGTTCGAAGGATAGCCAGATGACAAATTTGCCAAAAACTGGATAAATGTACGCATCGTGATTTAGGATGATTTAGATCACATTTATCGGCGCTGGCTGGGATGGGAGGTAACTATAGCGCGCACAAAAGTCAGGTTTAACACACAAAAATCTAGTTTTTTACCGGGGATGTTTTTTCCGTCAGCTGGCTATGGTACTGGCGGCGGTATTCAGACGGCGAGCGTTCCGTAGTTTTGCGGAACAGGCGGCAGAAGTAGTTGCTGTCGGCGAAGCCGCAGGCGTGGGCGATGTCTTTCACTTTCATATCGTGGCCCTTCAGCAGCATACGGGCCTGTTCGAGACGAATATGGTTTAGATATTCATTGAAGCCCATTGGCCCACATTTCTGGAACAGATGGGAAAGATAGTTGGGAGAGAGGTAGAACGCCTGGGCCACCGATTCCCGGCTCAGCGGTTCCGCATAATGGATGTCCATATATTGGCGGATCGCTTCAAACAACGCCTGGCTGCGCGAGGAGGTTTGCGCCTGGCTGCCGAGAAGATCATGGCAGTGGCTGAGCAGGCTGACGACGATGCTGCGGGCGGTTTGCTGCTCCTGCGGTTGCATCCGGAGTTCATTGAGCGCCTGCAGCAGAAATGATCCGACGCGCGGCCCGCGGCGCAGCGCCTGCCGCTTGTCGACAACAGTTATCGCCTTGCCATCCCAGTGCTGCAGCGAGCACTCCAGCTGCTGCTTAGCGAACAGGATGCTTAACAGCAGGCAAGGCGCTTGCCACTGCGGGCAGTTCCAGCTATCGCCAGGAATATAGAGCACGTCGTTGGCTTCGAGGGGAGGGGCGTTATCGCCGAGCGCCTGGTCGGGCAACTGCCCATCGAGGAGGATATTCAGACGGGGAAAATCCACCTGCACCACTGGTGCAGCAGGCGAGCGCGTCTCGCCGGCGAAATAAACCCGGCCGAGGCTGGTCTGCTTTTTTAGCAATGCATCAATAAGCTGATTGATATCGTTGTCCATCATTCTTCCGTTCAGCGCATCACCCTTTTCATCATACCGGACATTATTCCAGCGGTAAAAGCGCTTGCCTGTCGCTCTTGCCTCCCAGATAAGATATGTTATATCGTAACAATTTGTCGCCATTGATAGCAAACTCAGGAGAGAGTAATGACCAGAAAGATCCCCCTGCTGGCCTTAGGATTCGGCATGGCTTTAGCCAGCGCCCAGGCGTTCGCCCACGGCAACCATAGCCATGGCCCGGCGTTAACCGAAGTGGAGCGTCAGGCCAGCGAAGGCATTTTTGCGGATAAAGATGTGCAGGACCGCGCGCTGAGCGACTGGGAAGGCGTCTGGCAGTCGGTGAACCCGTATCTGCTCAACGGCGATCTCGATCCGGTGCTGGAGCAGAAGGCGAAAAAGCCCGGCGACAAGAGCGTGGAGGAGTATCGCGCCTATTATAAGAAGGGCTACGCCACCGATGTGGAGCAGATTGGCATTGAAGATGACGTGATTGAGTTCCACGTTGGCCAGACCGTCAATAGCTGCAAATACCGCTATTCAGGCTATAAAATTCTGCATTACGCCTCCGGTAAGAAGGGCGTGCGTTATCTGTTCGAGTGCCAGCAGGGCGATGCCAACGCGCCGAAATTTGTGCAATTCAGCGACCATATCATTGGCCCGCGTAAATCACAGCATTTCCATATTTTCATGGGCAATGAATCACAGGAGGCGTTGCTGAAAGAGATGGATAACTGGCCGACCTATTATCCGTATGCGCTGCATAAAGAACAGATCGTTGATGAGATGCTGCACCACTAGAACGGGCGGAAAACCCCCCCCCCGCCCCCCC
>NZ_GL882771.1:0-15670 GCF_000195655.1 Klebsiella sp. MS 92-3 | reverse complement strand
CCCCCCCCCCGGCGGGGGGGGGGGGGGGGGAGAAAGATTAACCGGTGTTACGCATACCGGCGGCGACGCCGGCGATGGTGACCATCAGCGCTTGTTCAACGCGCGGATCCGGGTCCTTGCCCTCTTCTTCAGCCTGGCGTGAACGGTGCAGCAGTTCCGCCTGCAGGACGTTCAGCGGGTCGGTATAGATATTACGCAGCTGGATAGACTCGGCGATCCACGGCAGGTCGGCCATCAGATGGGAGTCGTTGGCGATGGCCAGCACGACGTTGATATCGGCAGCCAGCAGCTTGCGCAGCTCGGAACCCAGCGCCCACAGCTCCGGCTTCACCAGGCGCTGATCGTAGTACTCCGCCAGCCACAGGTCGGCCTTCGAGTAAACCATCTCCAGCATGCCGAGGCGGGTAGAGAAGAACGGCCAGTCGCGACACATGGCTTCCAGTTCACTCTGTTTTCCACCTTCGACCACCTTCTGCAGCGCAGCGCCAGCGCCCAGCCAGGCCGGCAGCATCAGGCGGTTCTGGGTCCAGGCGAAGATCCACGGAATGGCGCGCAGCGACTCGACGCCGCCGGTTGGACGACGTTTTGCCGGACGCGAACCCAGCGGCAGTTTGCCCAGCTCCTGCTCCGGGGTCGCAGAGCGGAAGTAAGGGACGAAATCTTTGTTTTCACGCACGTAGCCGCGATACATCTTGCACGACACGTCGGACAGCTCGGCCATGATGTCGCGCCATTCTGCTTTCGGCTCCGGCGGCGGCAGCAGGTTGGCTTCCAGAATGGCGCTGGTATACAGCGACAGGCTGCTGATGGTGACTTCCGGCAGGCCGTACTTAAAGCGGATCATCTCGCCCTGCTCGGTAACGCGCAGGCCGCCTTTCAGGCTTCCCGGCGGCTGCGAGAGCAGCGCGGCGTGGGCCGGCGCGCCGCCGCGGCCGATAGAGCCGCCGCGACCGTGGAACAGCGTCAGTTCAATACCGGCTTTTTCGCAGGTTTTGATCAGCGCGTCCTGCGCCTGGTACTGCGCCCAGGAGGCGGCCATCACGCCGGCATCTTTAGCGGAGTCAGAGTAGCCGATCATGACCATCTGCTTGCCCTGGATAAAGCCGCGGTACCAGTCGATATTCAGCAGCTGGGTCATGACGTCGTTGGCGTTGTTGAGGTCATCCAGCGTTTCGAACAGCGGGGCCACCGGCAGAGCAAAGCCAATCCCGGCTTCTTTCAGCAGGAGATGAACCGCCAGCACATCGGACGGCGTTTTCGCCATCGAGATCACGTAGGCGGCGATCGATCCGCGCGGCGCCTCGGCGATCACCTTGCAGGTGTCGAGAACTTCACGCGTCTCTTCGCTTGGCTCCCACTGGCGCGGCAGCAGCGGACGTTTGGAATTCAGTTCGCGGATCAGGAAAGCCTGTTTGTCGGCTTCCGACCAGCTTTCGTAGTCGCCGATCCCGAGGTAACGGGTCATTTCACCCAGCGCTTCGGTATGGCGGGTGCTTTCCTGACGAATATCAATACGCACCAGCGGTACGCCGAAAGACTTCACGCGGCGCAGGGTGTCGAGCAGCTCGCCGTTGGCGATAATGCCCATGCCGCAGGCCTGCAGCGATTTATAGCAGGCGTACAGCGGCTCCCACAGCTGCTCGTTCTGAGTGATCAGTCCCGCCGGTTTCGGCAGCTTCTGGCCTTTCAGGCGCGCTTCCAGCCAGGCCTGGGTCTCCATCAGTTGAGAGCGCAGTTTTTTCATCAGATAACGGTAAGGTTCCTGAGCGCCCTCGGCGCCAGCCAGTGCGCGCAGCTCGTCGGTACACTCCACCATCGACAGCTCGGAGATCAGCACCTGCACGTCTTTGAGGAACAGGTCGGTCGCTTTCCAGCGGCTGAGCAGCAGCACGTGGCGGGTGATGTCGGCAGTCACGTTCGGGTTGCCGTCGCGGTCGCCGCCCATCCACGAGGTGAAACGCACCGGGACGAAGTCCACCGGCAGCTGATAGCCAAGGTTGGCTTCCAGCTGTTCGTTCAGCTCGCGCAGATAGTTAGGCACCCCTTCCCACAGGCTGTTTTCCACCACCGCGAAGCCCCATTTGGCTTCATCGACCGGGGAAGGGCGGTGCTTACGAATTTCATCGGTATGCCACGACTGGGCGATCAGCTGGCGCAGACGGCGCATTAGCTGATGGTGCTCGTAGTCAGCGATATCTTTGTTGTCCAACTGCTTAAGGCAGTTGTTCACTTCCACCATTTTATGGATCAGCGTCCGGCGGGTGATCTCGGTCGGGTGGGCGGTTAACACCAGCTCCAGAGACAGCGATTCCACCGCTTGTTTGATGGTCTCTTCGTTGAGATTGGGTTGGTCTTTGAGCTTTCTCAGGGTACGCGCAATGACTTCCGGATTGCTGGCCGCTTCGCCATTCGCCGAAATGCTGTGGTACTGCTCAGCGGTGTTGGCCAGATTCAGAAACTGGCTGAAGGCACGGGCCACCGGCAGCAGTTCGTCGTTTGACAAATTCTGCAGCGTGGTCAGCAGCTCCTGGCGGTTAGCTTCGTTGCCGGCGCGTGAAGATTTGGACAACTTACGGATAGTTTCGACACGATCAAGAATATTTTCTCCCAATGCATCCTTGATGGTATCGCCCAGCACCTTGCCGAGCATACTGACATTACTACGCAATGCGGAATATTGTTCGTTCATGTTACCCCAGACACCCCATCTCATTTTATTTTGTTATATCCGCTGCGCTGGAACGTGAGCAACGGATAAGCAACCCGTCTTTTATAAAGCCACGTAAATACCCCCACGTCAATTACTGCGAAATCGCTTCAGCAAACGAGTAAATCGCCGTAATTTGCGAAATTTAATTCAGGGAGCGCTGGATAAGCATCGCTTATGGAAATGTGACGATCGTCACCGTTCCGCCCCGGGAGAAGGGGGCGGAAAAAGAGGGCGATTTTAGTGCCAGCAGAAGTGATGAACCACCTGGCTAATCAGCTCCCGGGTCGGCTTGATAAAGCGCGTCTCCAGATACTCGTCAGGCTGATGGGCCTGATTGATGGAGCCCGGGCCGAGAACCAGCGTCGGACACAGCGTCTGGATAAACGGCGCTTCGGTGCAGTAATTCACCACGTCGGTCTGCGCGCCAAGCAGTTTCTCGACCACCTGCACCAGCTTATGGTCCGGCGGGCACTCGTAGCCGGGGATCGGCGGATGCAGCTCAGAGACCGTCAGGCGGCCCGGCCAGCGTTCGCTGACCGGGGCCAGCGCCTCGCCCAACAGACCATTAAGATCGTTTAGGGTCATCCCCGGCAGCGGGCGGATATCCATATGCAGTTCACAGCAGGCGCAGATACGGTTTGAGGCATCGCCGCCATGGATAGCGCCCAGGTTGAGGGTTGGGTAAGGGACCGTAAACGCCTCGAAGTGATAGCGCTCTTTTAGCAGATCGCGCAACTGCATAATCCGGCCGATGGCGTCGTGCATCAGCTCAATCGCGTTGACCCCGCGCGCCGGATCGCTGGAGTGGCCGGACTGGCCCTGAATACGGATCGCGTTGGACATATGGCCTTTGTGGGCGCGGATCGGCTGCAGGGAGGTGGGCTCGCCGATGATGGCGCAGTCCGGGCGCAGCCGGGTGGTTTCGGCAAAGTAGCGCGCGCCGGCCATGCTGGTCTCTTCGTCGGCAGTGGCCAGAATATACAGCGGCTTTTTCAGCGTGGTGACGTCGACATCGCGCAGGGCGTCGAGAATAAAGGCGAAGAAGCCTTTCATATCGGCCGTGCCGAGGCCGTAGAGCTTGTTATCGTGTTCGGTGAGGGTGAACGGGTAGCGCGTCCAGCGGCCATCATCGAACGGCACGGTATCGGTATGCCCGGCGAGCAGCAGGCCGCCGGCGCCGTGTCCGGTGCTGGCCAGCAGGTTGAATTTATGGCGCGTATCCGGCACCGGCTGTATCTCAACATTGAAGCCGAGATCGCGGAACCAGCCTGCCAGCAAATTGATTAAAGACTCATTGCTTTGATCGAGAGCCTCTTCGGTCGCGCTGATGGACGGTGTGGCGATCAACGCGCGGTAAATCTCGATAAAGGGCGGTAAATTGTTTTTCATTGTTGACACACCTTGGGTCGTGATAGTATCAATATTCATGCATTTATTGTGAATAAAAATACAATATCGTTGAGCGTAAGAAAACCCATCGAATGTAAGGAGATGCGCTTCCAATGTTAAATACGCTGATTGTGGGTGCCAGTGGTTATGCCGGCGCAGAGCTGGTGACCTATATCAATCGTCATCCGCATATGAACATAACCGCTTTGACGGTCTCCGCGCAAAGCAATGATGCGGGAAAATTAATTTCCGACCTGCATCCGCAGCTCAAAGGCATTGTCGATATGCCGCTGCAGCCGATGTCCGATATCAGCGAATTCAGCGCTGGCGTGGACGTGGTGTTTCTCGCCACCGCGCACGAAGTGAGTCACGATCTGGCGCCGCAGTTTCTTGCCGCTGGCTGCGTGGTGTTCGATCTCTCCGGT
The DNA here is from genome assembly GCF_000195655.1 of Klebsiella sp. MS 92-3. Classification (NCBI taxonomy): domain Bacteria; kingdom Pseudomonadati; phylum Pseudomonadota; class Gammaproteobacteria; order Enterobacterales; family Enterobacteriaceae; genus Klebsiella; species Klebsiella sp. MS 92-3. Next base: position 11,146 of record NZ_GL882771.1, on the reverse strand, counting down.
GCCTTCCGCGTTAACGATGGGGCGTTCTACGAAAAATATTACGGTTTCACTCATCGGCATCCCGACCTGCTCAAACAGGCGGTGTATGGTCTGGCGGAGTGGAGCGCGGATGCGCTTAAAGACGCGCAGTTAATCGCAGTGCCAGGCTGCTATCCGACGGCGGCGCAGCTGTCGCTGAAGCCGCTGATTGAGGCCAATCTGCTGGATCTCAACCAGTGGCCGGTAATCAACGCTACCAGCGGGGTGAGCGGCGCGGGTCGTAAGGCCGCGATCGGCAACAGCTTCTGTGAAGTTAGCCTGCAGCCGTACGGCATATTTAACCATCGCCATCAGCCGGAGATTGCCAGCCACCTCGGGGCAAAGGTAATTTTTACCCCGCACCTGGGTAATTTTAAGCGCGGCATCCTGGAAACCATTACCTGCCGCCTGAAGCCGGGCGTCGGCCATGCGCAGATCGCGGCGGTTTACCAGCAGGCTTACGCCGATAAACCACTGGTACGTTTATATGATAAAGGCGTGCCCGCTTTGAAAAGCGTCGAAGGCCTGCCATTCTGTGATATCGGTTTTGCCGTGCAGGACGATCATCTCATCGTCGTCGCGGCAGAGGATAACCTGCTGAAAGGCGCCGCAGCGCAGGCGGTGCAGTGCGCGAATATTCGTTTCGGCTTCGCTGAGACGCAGTCTCTTATTTAAGGTGTGATGATGAACCCATTAATTATCAAACTTGGCGGCGTATTACTCGATAGCGAAGAAGCGCTGGAGCGCCTGTTTACCGCGCTGGTTAACTACCGTGAAGCGCACCAGCGTCCGCTGATTATCGTCCACGGCGGCGGCTGCGTGGTGGATGAGCTGATGAAGCAGCTCAACCTGCCGGTGCAGAAGAAAAATGGCCTGCGCGTTACGCCGGCTGAGCAAATCGACATCATCACCGGCGCGCTGGCGGGAACCGCCAACAAGACGCTGCTGGCGTGGGCGAAAAAACATGGTATTTCCTCGGTAGGCCTGTTCCTCGGCGATGGCGATAGCGTGAAGGTCACGCAACTGGATGCTGAGCTGGGCCATGTCGGGCTGGCGCAGCCGGGCTCCCCGGCACTGATCAACACCCTGTTGGCCGGCGGTTACCTGCCGGTGGTGAGCTCTATCGGGGTGACCGATGAAGGCCAGCTGATGAACGTCAACGCTGACCAGGCGGCGACAGCGCTGGCGGCCACCCTGGGGGCGGATCTGATCCTGTTGTCTGACGTTAGCGGTATCCTCGACGGTAAAGGGCAGCGCATTGCCGAGATGACCGCCGAGAAAGCGGAACAGCTGATCGAGCAGGGGATTATCACCGACGGCATGATTGTTAAAGTGAATGCGGCCCTTGACGCCGCACGTGCTCTGGGCCGTCCGGTGGATATCGCCTCCTGGCGTCACGCCGAGCAGCTGCCGGCGTTATTTAACGGCACGCCGATCGGCACACGTATTCTGGCTTAAGATTTCATGCCCGGCGGCGCGTCGTCTGCCGGGCTTACAAGACCGTAGGCCGGGCGGCACAATGCCGCCGGCGGAACTAACGAATAAAGGAAGCATGTTATGGCACTTTGGGGCGGGCGTTTTACACAGGCAGCAGATCAACGGTTCAAACAGTTCAACGACTCGTTGCGCTTCGACTATCGTCTGGCGGAGCAGGATATCGTTGGCTCTGTCGCCTGGTCGAAAGCGCTGGTAACGGTCGGCGTTCTGAGTGCCGCTGAACAGCAGCAGCTGGAAGAAGCGCTGAACGTGCTGCTGGAAGAGGTGCGCGCCAATCCGCAGCAAATCCTCGCCAGCGATGCCGAAGATATTCACAGCTGGGTGGAAGGCAAGCTGATCGATAAAGTGGGCCAGCTGGGCAAGAAACTGCACACCGGGCGCAGCCGTAACGACCAGGTCGCCACCGATCTTAAACTGTGGTGCAAAGATACCGTTGTCGAACTGCTCTCGGCGAACCGCCAGCTGCAGAGCGCGCTGGTGGAGACCGCCCAGCAGAATCAGGACGCGGTAATGCCGGGGTACACCCACCTGCAGCGCGCCCAGCCGGTGACGTTCGCGCACTGGTGTCTGGCCTACGTTGAAATGCTGGCGCGTGACGAAAGCCGTCTGCAGGACGCGCTGAAGCGCCTCGACGTCAGCCCGCTGGGCTGCGGCGCGCTGGCGGGGACGGCGTATGAGATCGACCGCGAGCAGCTGGCCGGCTGGCTGGGCTTTGCCTCCGCCACCCGCAACAGCCTCGACAGCGTGTCCGATCGCGATCATGTGCTGGAGCTGCTTTCCGATGCGGCTATCGGTATGGTGCATCTGTCGCGCTTTGCGGAAGATCTGATTTTCTTTAACTCCGGCGAGGCGAACTTCGTCGAGCTTTCCGACCGCGTGACCTCCGGCTCCTCGCTGATGCCGCAGAAGAAAAACCCGGACGCCCTGGAGCTTATCCGTGGCAAATGCGGCCGCGTGCAGGGTGCGCTGACCGGCATGATGATGACGCTGAAAGGACTGCCGCTGGCCTACAACAAAGACATGCAGGAAGATAAAGAGGGGCTTTTCGACGCCCTGGATACCTGGCTCGACTGCCTGCATATGGCGGCCCTGGTGCTGGACGGCATTCAGGTAAAACGCCCGCGCTGTGCGGAAGCGGCGCAACAGGGCTATGCCAACGCCACTGAGCTGGCGGATTATCTGGTGGCGAAAGGCGTACCGTTCCGCGAGGCGCACCATATTGTCGGTGAAGCGGTAGTGGAAGCCATTGCGCAAGGGAAACCGCTGGAAGCGCTGACCCTGGCCGATCTGCAGAAATTCAGCCCGGTGATTGCGGACGATGTGTATCCGATCCTGTCGCTGCAGTCCTGCCTCGAGAAACGCGCAGCGAAAGGCGGCGTCTCGCCGCAGCAGGTAGCCCAGGCTATCAACGAGGCGAAGGCTCGTTTAAGCTAATCCTTAGATATCTGCCCTCCCTGACCCGGCCAAGCCCAGCGACGCCGGGTTTTTTATGCAAAAAAAAAGCGGACGCAAGGTCCGCAAAAGTTCACGTTGGCTTTAGTTGTTCGGGTAGAGAAACAGTGTGACGGGTCAGTGATTTTCACAGGTAGACCGTCTTTATGGGCGTATTATTGAACAGAAAACTTGATAGGGATAATCGTTCGTTGCTATGCTATCTATCGCCATGGACTATCGTGGCGATGGAGGATGAATAATGAATATTCGCGATCTTGAATACCTGGTAGCGCTCGCCGAACACCGCCACTTCCGGCGGGCGGCTGACTCATGCCATGTGAGCCAACCGACGCTCAGCGGACAGATCCGCAAGCTGGAGGATGAGCTTGGCGTCATGCTGCTGGAGCGCACCAGCCGTAAGGTTCTGTTTACCCAGGCGGGGCTGTTGCTGGTGGATCAGGCGCGTACCGTGTTACGCGAAGTAAAAGTGCTCAAGGAAATGGCAAGCCAACAAGGGGAAACCATGTCCGGGCCGCTGCATATCGGCCTGATCCCGACAATTGGCCCGTACCTGCTGCCGCACATCATTCCGATGCTGCATCAGACCTTCCCGAAGCTGGAAATGTATCTGCACGAAGCGCAGACCCATCAGCTGCTGGCTCAGCTCGACAGCGGTAAGCTCGACTGCGCCATCCTGGCGCTGGTCAAAGAGAGCGAGGCCTTTATCGAGGTGCCGCTGTTCGATGAGCCGATGATGTTGGCTATCTATGAAGATCATCCGTGGGCGAACCGCGATCGGGTGCCGATGTCGGATCTGGCCGGTGAAAAGCTGCTGATGCTGGAGGATGGCCACTGCCTGCGCGATCAGGCGATGGGCTTCTGCTTTGAAGCGGGGGCGGATGAGGATACCCACTTCCGCGCGACCAGCCTGGAAACGCTGCGCAATATGGTGGCGGCAGGCAGCGGCATTACCCTGCTGCCGGCGCTGGCGGTGCCGCAGGAGAGAAAACGCGATGGCGTAGTCTACCTGCCGTGCATTAAGCCAGAGCCAAGACGCACCATCGGTCTGGTTTATCGTCCGGGCTCCCCGCTGCGCAGCCGCTATGAACATCTGGCGGAGGCCATCCGCGGCACGATGGATGGCCATTTCGACAAGGCGTTAAAACAGGCGGTTTAAGCCGTTCAGCGCGGCAACCCGGTACGCTTCCGCCATGGTCGGGTAGTTAAAGGTGGTGTTGACGAAGTACTCAATGGTGTTGCCACCGCCTTTCTGCTCCATGATCGCCTGGCCGATATGAATAATTTCGGCCGCGCGCTCGCCAAAGCAGTGAATGCCAAGGATCTCCTTGGTTTCCCGATGGAACAGGATCTTCAGCGTACCAACGCTCATACCGACGATTTGCGCCCGCGCCAGGTGTTTAAACTGGGCGCGGCCCACCTCATACGGCACTTTCATCGCCGTCAGCTGCTGCTCGGTTTTCCCGACGGAGCTGATTTCCGGAATGGTATAGATCCCGGTCGGAATATCTTCAATCAGATGCGCTGAGGCTTCGCCTTTCACCAGCGCCTGGGCGGCAATGCGTCCTTGATCGTAAGCGGCAGAAGCCAGGCTTGGATAGCCGATGACATCGCCAACCGCATAGATGTGCGGGAGGGCGGTCTGATACATGCTGTTGACCTTCAGCTGACCGCGGCTGTCGGTCTGCAGACCGATATTTTCCAGCGCCAGGGTGTCGGTGTTGCCGGTGCGGCCGTTAGCGTACAGCAGGCAATCGGCCTTCAGCTTTTTGCCGGACTTCAGGTGCATGATCACCCCGTCATCCACCCCTTCAATTTTCTCATACTCCTCGTTGTGGCGAATAACCACGCCGCTGTTCCAGAAGTGATAAGAGAGCGAGTCTGACATCTCCTGATCGAGGAAGGCCAGCAGACGATCGCGGGTGTTGATCAGATCGACCTTCACCTCCATGCCGCGGAAGATCGACGCATATTCACAACCGATCACCCCGGCGCCGTAAATGATCACATGGCGCGGCTCATGCTGCAGGCTGAGAATCGAATCGCTGTCATAGATGCGCGGGTGGTGGAAATCGACATCCGCCGGATGGTAGGGGCGCGATCCGCAGGCGATAACGAATTTCTCCGCGGTCACAGTCTCGACCGTGCCGTCATGGCACTCCAGCGCCAGAGTATGCTCATCCACGAAGTGGGCATTGCCCTGCAGAATTTCACAGTGGTTGCGCTCATAGAATCCCTGGCGCATATGAGTCTGCTGGTTGATGACGCTGTCGGCATGGTTAAGGATGTCGGCGAAAGAAGAGCGAAGAAGGCGGGAGTGGTCGCTGTAGAGGGGGTTTTGGTTAAACTCGATAATACGGCTGACGGCATGGCGGAGGGCTTTCGACGGGATGGTGCCCCAGTGGGTGCAACCGCCGCCGACATTATGGTAGCGCTCGATGACGGCAACGCGTGCTCCCTGTTTCACCAGTCCCATGGCGGCGCCTTCCCCGCCAGGACCGGAACCAATCACTATTGCATCATAATCCCAAGAGTGTGACATGGCATTACTCACCTGTTTTATACATAAAATAAACACGATGATAACATTCGCTGCGCTTTAACCCAATTATCGTTGTGCTTTTTTGCAGCATAAAAGCAGAAACGGCTCGTAAACAATCATTCACAATCCAGGGCAAACCGATTAGTTTTAATCTCTGGTATAGTGCCAGCAGGGCTATTGGAAGGATTCATACATCGTGATGGGCGTAAGAGCACAACAAAAAGAAAAAACCCGCCGTTCGCTGGTGGAAGCGGCATTCAGCCAACTTAGCGCTGAGCGGAGTTTCGCCAGCCTGAGCTTGCGTGAAGTGGCCCGGGAAGCAGGGATCGCGCCGACGTCCTTTTATCGTCATTTTCGCGACGTCGATGAGCTGGGCCTGACGATGGTCGATGAGAGCGGACTGATGCTGCGCCAGCTGATGCGCCAGGCGCGCCAGCGGATAGCCAAAGGCGGCAGCGTGATCCGCACCTCGGTCTCCACCTTTATGGAATTTATCGGTAACAACCCGAACGCCTTCCGCCTGCTGCTGCGCGAGCGCTCGGGAACTTCTGCGGCGTTTCGCGCCGCCGTCGCACGCGAGATCCAGCACTTTATTGCGGAACTCGCCGACTATTTAGAACTCGAAAACCATATGCCGCGCGCCTTTACCGAAGCGCAGGCTGAAGCTATGGTCACCATCGTTTTTAGCGCTGGCGCGGAAGCGCTGGATGTCGGCCCTGAGCAGCGCCGGCAGCTGGAGGAACGGTTGGTACTGCAGCTTCGAATGATCTCGAAAGGCGCGTATTACTGGTATCGCCGTGAACAAGAAAAAATGTCACATCATTCCGAATAACGTGAAGGACGAGCAATGAAACACTCAGTTCAAGATAAAGGTACGCTGCTGCTGGCGCTGATTGCCGGGTTATCCATTAATGGCGCCTTTGCGGCGCTGTTCAGTTCGATAGTTCCGTTTTCCGTCTTCCCCATTTTATCCCTGCTGCTGACGGTCTACTGTCTGCATCAGCGCTATCAGAATCGCAGTATGCCCGTTGGGCTACCGGGCCTGGCCGCCGCCTTTTTTATTCTCGGGGTGCTGTTGTACAGCACCGTCGTGCGTGCGGAGTACCCGGATATCGGTTCTAACTTCTTCCCGGCCGTTCTGTCCGTCGCGATGGTCTTCTGGATCGGCTACAAGATGCGTAACCGCAAAGATACCGCAGCCGAGTAAGCCGCCAGCGGTAAAAAAACCGGCAATATGACGTTGCCGGTTTTTTTGGGCCTATTTGCGGGTCAGCAGGACGCCGCACTCCATGTGATGGGTATACGGGAACTGGTCGAACAGCGCCAGCCGGGTAACGTTGTGCGTCTGGCTTAGCGTTTCCAGGTTGCGACACAGCGTTTCCGGGTTGCACGAAATGTACAAAATACGCGGATAGGCCTGCACCATTTTTTCCGTCTCGCTGTCCAGCCCGCTGCGCGGTGGATCGACGAAGATGGTTTCGCACTGATAGCTATGCAGATCGATACCCTGCAGCCGGTTGAACTGCCGCACCCCGTTCATCGCCTGAGTAAACTCTTCCGCCGCCATGCGGATAATCTGCACGTTGTCGATATGGTTAGCGGCGATGTTGTACTGCGCCGCCGCCACCGACGGTTTGGCGATTTCGGTGGCCAATACGCGATCGAAATTACGTGCCAGCGCCAGCGAGAAGTTACCGTTGCCGCAGTACAATTCCAGCAGGTCGCCAGTCGCCCCTTTGGTGACATCCAGTGCCCACTCCAGCATCTGAATGTTCATGGCCGCGTTCGGTTGGGTAAAGCTGTTTTCCACCTGACGGTAGATCATCTCCCGCCCGCCAACCGGCAGGCGTTCATCTATATAGTCTTGATCGAGCTCGATTTTGGTTTTGGTCGCCCGCCCAATCAGATGCACATTGAGCCCCTGGGCTCGCAGGGCGTCACGCAGCGCCTCCGCTTGCTCCCGCCAGGCATCGTCCAGCTTTTTATGATACAGCAGCGAAACGACCGCCTGGTTGCTGAGGGTGGTCAGATAGTCAATCTGGAACAGCTTCTGGCGTAGCACGGGATTGTTGCGTACGCCCTCCAGCATGGCGGTCATCAGCTGATTGATCAGCGCGCTGGCGGCCGGGAAGCTGTCAACGCGAATCCGCGACCGGGTCTGCTGATCGAAAATAATATGGTACAGATCGTCGCCATCGTGCCACAGACGGAACTCGGCGCGCATACGGTAGTGGCTGACCGGCGAACGAAACACTTCCGGAACCGGCGCGGCAAAAGGCGCCATCATGGTTTGCAAACGGACGACTTTTTCTGCCAGCTGCGCTTCGTATTGTTCGGTAGGAAGGTGTTCGGGGGTCATGATGTATCCTGAATAAAATAAGTACGCGGGGATTGTAGGGAAAGCGCCGGGGATGTCCAGCCTCGAATGCCGCGGGAAATATAATTAGCAGTCTGGACATCTATATGGTTCTGATTGTAGCATTCGCCTACCGGTCCTGTGAGTTAAAAGGGAACCCAGTGGAAATCTGGGGCTGACGCGCAGCGGTAAGGAAGGTGAGAAATGAGCGCACTCGGTGCAGACACTGCGGCTAGCCGTGGGAAGTCATTATTTCTTGAAACAGCCTCCAAGCCCGAAGACCTGCCGGAATACGTCGCACTGGGTTTTATCGTCGCGAGCAACTGATAAAACCTGCGGCATCCTTTTTTTGTTTCGGATGCTTTTACAATGATTAAAAAAGCTTCGCTGATGACGGCCTTATCCGTCACGGCATTTTCCGGCTGGGCGCAGGATAGCAATTCAGATACGTTGGTGGTGACAGCAAACCGTTTTCAACAGCCGGTCAATACCGTGCTGGCGCCGACCGACATTGTGACGCGCGATGACATCGACCGCTGGCAGTCCAAAGATTTAAACGATGTCATGCGTCGTCTTCCCGGGGTCGATATTGCCCGCAACGGCGGCATGGGGCAGAGCGCTTCGCTGTATGTTCGGGGGACGGAGGCTCGTCACGTGCTGGTGCTGATCGACGGTGTGCCGATGGCGCGTCCGGGGATCTCCAACGGCGTAGATATCAGTCAGATCCCTATCTCACTGGTCCAGCGGGTGGAATACATCCGCGGCCCGCGCTCCGCGGTGTACGGCTCCGGAGCGATCGGCGGGGTGGTGAACATCATCACCATGACCGACGCTGAGCGTTCGCAGATCAACGCCGGCGCGGGTACGAACGGCTATCAGTCCTATGACGGCGCCTTTAACAAGCGGTTTGGCGATACGTTGGTTACCGCTGCTGGCGCCTATCAGACCACCAAAGGGTTTAACGTCCAGCCGAATTCCTCTTACAGCGGCGACAGCGATCGCGACGGCTACCGCAATAAAATGCTGTGGGGCGGGGTACAGCATCAGTTCGATGACAACTTCTCGGGGTTCTTCCGCGGCTATGGTTATTCCGCCAACGCTGACTATGACCAGGGTAACTGGGGCTACGCAGGTGGAAACGATGAAGATCAATCCTATACCCAATCCTGGGATACCGGTCTGCACTACCACTCCGGAATTTACTCCTCCCAGCTGATTGCTAACTATCAGCGCATCAAAGATTACAACTACAGCAGCGACGCTGGCCGCTATGCCGCGGGCACCACCCTGGATGATATGGAACAGCGCTATATCCAGTGGGGAAATAATGTTGTGGTAGGCCATGGGGCAGTGAGCGGCGGCGTTGACTGGAAACAAGAGAAGCTGAAATCCAGCGGAACGACCAGTACCGACGTGTATAAGCGTGACACCACCGGTCTTTATCTGACGGGACAGCAGCAGATTGACAGCGTGACGCTGGAAGCTTCCGGCCGTGAGGATCATGACGAGCAGTTTGGCTGGCACGGTACCTGGCAGACGGCCGCAGGCTGGGAATTTATCGACGGTTATCGGACAACGCTCTCGTACGGCACAGGATTCCTCGCCCCCTCCCTCGGGCAGCAGTACGGTGCAGAACGCTTTGGCATCGCCTCTAACCCGAATCTGAAGCCAGAGGAGTCGAAGCAATGGGAAGCGGGCCTTGAAGGGTTAACGGGGCCGGTCGACTGGCGCCTCTCCGCGTATCGCTATGAGATTCAAAACCTCATCGATTACGACAACAACGCCTATTACAACGTCAAGTCGGCGACGATTAAGGGGCTGGAGTGGACGGGGAATATAACCACCGGGCCGGTGGAGCACCATCTGACGCTGCAGTATGTTGACCCTCGCGATGATGAAACCAATAAGATCCTCTATCGCCGGGCGAAGCAGCAGGTGAAATACGAGCTGAACGGCCAGGTCTACGATCTGGGGTGGGATGTGACGTATCACTACATCGGCAAGCGTTACGATTATGACTACGACAACTCGCGTACCGTCAATATGGGTGGGTTGAGCCTCTGGGATGTCGGTTTATCGTATCCCGTCACCTCACACCTGACAGTTCGTGGTAAAATAGCCAACCTGTTCGATAAAGATTACGAGACAGTTTATGGCTACCAATCTGCAGGACGGGAATACACCTTGTCTGGCAGCTACACCTTCTGATCCACGTCCCACCGTGCTGGTGTTTGATTCCGGCGTCGGTGGGTTGTCGGTTTATAATGAGATTCGGCAGCTGCTGCCGAATCTGCATTACATCTATGCTTTCGATAACGTTGCCTTCCCCTATGGCGAGAAGAGCGAGGAGTTTATCGTTGAGCGCGTTGTGGAAATCGTCACCGCTGTCCAGCAGCGTTATCCCCTGGCGCTGGCGGTGATCGCCTGCAATACCGCCAGTACCGTCTCCCTGCCTGCCCTGCGTGAAAAGTTCGCTTTCCCCGTCGTTGGCGTGGTGCCGGCGATCAAGCCCGCCGCCCGTTTAACGGCGAACGGCATTGTTGGCCTGCTGGCGACGCGCGGTACCGTAAAGCGTCCTTATACCCGTGAGCTGATCGACCGCTTTGCCAATGAATGTCGGATTGAAATGCTGGGGTCGGCGGAGCTGGTGGAGCTGGCGGAAGCGAAGCTGCACGGCGAGCCTGTGCCGTTAGAAGAGCTGCGCCGTATCCTGCGCCCATGGCTGCGGATGCAGGAGCCGCCGGATACGGTGGTGCTGGGCTGCACCCACTTTCCTCTTTTACAGGAGGAGCTGCAGCGCGTTCTGCCGGAAGGCACACGGCTGATCGATTCCGGCGCGGCGATTGCCCGTCGCACCGCCTGGCTGTTAGAGCATGAAGCGCCGGATGCGAAGTCCAGCGACGAGAATAAAGCATTCTGCATGGCGCTGACGGCAGAAACAGAACAGCTTTTACCCGTTCTGCGTCGCTATGGCTTCTCGACGCTGGAAAAATTACCGCTCTAAGGGCGTTTTGCACAAAAAAGAGACGGTTGAATAATTTTTTGAAAACAGGGCTTGTCAACGTCTCAGAACTCCCTATAATGCGCCTCCACTGACACGGAACAACGGCAAGCAAGCCGCCGGGTCAGCAGGGTTTTAGCGGTGAAGTTCAGCGCTAAAAACTGACAGAGAAAAGCAAAATAAGGGCTTGACTCTGAATGAGGAAAACGTATTATACGGGACCTCGCAACGGTGAGCTGAAAGCCGCGTTGCAACTGCTCTTTAACAATTTATCAGACAA
>NZ_GL882770.1:188281-189529 GCF_000195655.1 Klebsiella sp. MS 92-3 | reverse complement strand
TGGCCGGCACCCTGGCTATCGTCGCCGCGCCAATTAGCGGTCTGCGGGTCACTCAGCCGCGCGCAGCCTGACGGAGGGTAAAAAAAATCCGCAGCTTGCGGGCTGCGGATTTTCGTTTTCAGCGTCAGAAGATAGATTATTTCAGATATTCACCGCTACGCAGGGCTTCAATACGCTTATCCAGCGGCGGGTGAGTCATAAACAGTTCGCTCATGGATTTCGCTTTACCGTTAATGCAGAACGCCATCATGCTGCTGGCTTCCTGCGGCTCATAGCTGGTTTTCAGACGCTGCAGGGCTGCAATCATCTTCTCGCGGCCTACCAGACGCGCCGAGCCGGCGTCAGCATGGAACTCACGGTAACGCGAGAACCACATGGTGATTATGCTGGCCAGAATACCGAACACCAGCTCAAGCACCGTGGCGACCGCGAAGTAGATCAGCGGGTTGCCATTGCTGCTCTCCCCTTCATCTTCCCGGTTGCCGCCGAGGAAACCGGCCGCAATCTGCGCGATAACGCGGGAGATAAAGATAACGAAGGTGTTCACCACCCCCTGGATCAGGGTCATGGTAACCATATCGCCATTGGCGATGTGGCTGATTTCATGGGCAATGACCGCTTCCGCTTCATCACGGCTCATGTTTTGCAACAGCCCGGTGCTGACGGCGACCAGCGAGGCGTCACGACGCGCGCCGGTGGCGAAGGCGTTAATGTCAGGCGCGTGATAGATAGCTACCTGCGGCATGGCAATACCTACCTGCTGCGCCTGCTGCGCAACGGTATTCATCAGCCAGCGTTCCGTTTCGTTGCGCGGCTGCTCGATCACTTCCCCACCCACTGACTTCAGCGCCATCCACTTCGACATCATCAGCGAAACGATAGAACCACCGAAGCCGAACAGCAGGGCCATAATCAGAAGACCGGTCATGCTGCTGGATTGGATCCCCGTGAGGCTTAACACCAGCCCGAACACGACCATCACTGCCAGGTTCGTCAGCAGGAAAAGCGCGATTCGCATCATAATTTTCTTTTTACCTCAATTTAACAAAACGCACTATGCGATTACCCACATCGTATGGGTCAGGCTGCAATTTTCAACCATCAGCCCCCGCTAAGTCACGATAAAAACACAACTTTACATTTTGTAGCATCTTGCTGACAGCGGCAGCGCAGGTTGACATTTTGTTAGATGAGCTGAATGGCGATGACAACGCGCACAAAAAAAAACCCCCCCCCCCCCCCCCCCCC
>NZ_GL882770.1:176010-188162 GCF_000195655.1 Klebsiella sp. MS 92-3 | reverse complement strand
GGGCGCGCTTTTTCCAGATGCGCCAGGTCTACCGCGATATGGACCGTTTCATCAAGATACGGATCCGGCTCCTGGTAATCCTTCGGCAGATCGTCCAGTTTTTTCAGCGGCGGCTTGCCTTCGCGTTTCAGGCGATCGTTAATCCGCGCCAGACGAATCGCATCATCTTCTTCGTTCTCTTTCTCACGCTGGGCGTAGTTCAGAGAGACGATGTTACGTTTGTCCTTCATCGCGTTATAACGGGCAATATCCTTCATGATGTACTGGAATTCAGGATCCTGCGCAATACGCTCGTCGTGGCGCTTGAGCAGCTCCGGTCCAAACGGGGTCAGATCCCCGGACTTCACATAGGTGGCCGCGTTGATGCTATCCCACGGCAGCGCGTTGTCTTCATACTGCTCGCCGGTTTCGCGATCTTCATTGCCGGTTGGCATCATGATATCCGGCGTCACGCTTTTGCGCTGCGTACTGCCGCCGTTAATACGATAGAACTTCTGGATGGTGTACTGGACGGAACCCAACGCCGGCCACTCCGGACGCAGCATTTGATCGTAAATACGATTCAACGAGCGATACTGCTGTACCGTCCCTTTACCGAAGGTCGGTTCGCCAACGATCAGCGCGCGGCCATAGTCCTGCATCGCTGCGGCGAAGATCTCAGACGCCGAGGCGCTAAAGCGGTCAACCAGCACCACCAGCGGCCCTTTGTAATAAACCACGCCATCGTTGTCGCTGTCTTCGCGCACTTTGCCATTATTATCCCGCACCTGCACCACCGGACCGGACGGAATAAACAGACCCGAGAGCGATACCGCCTCTGTCAGCGCTCCGCCGCCGTTGCTGCGCAGGTCAATGATGATGCTGCTGACGTTCTGTTTTTCCAGCTTCTGCAGCTGCACTTTCACGTCATCGGTCAGGCCAACGTAAAAGCCTGGAATATCCAGCACGCCGACTTTTTCTTTCCCGACGGTTTTCACCGACATCTTCACCGCACGGTCTTCCAGACGAATGCGCTCGCGGGTCAGCGTTACAATACGCGTCTTGGCTCCTTTACCGGCCGGCAGGATTTCAAGACGAACCTTGCTGCCCTTCGGCCCTTTAATCAGCGCCACGACGTCATCCAGACGCCAGCCGATGACATCAACCATCGACTTCCCGGTCTGGCCAACGCCAACGATGCGATCGCCGACGCTGATCGCTTTGCTTTTCGCGGCTGGACCGCCAGCCACCAGCGAATTAATGACGGTATAGTCATCATCCATCTGCAGCACGGCGCCGATCCCCTCGAGTGAGAGGCTCATTTCGGTGTTGAACTGCTCGGTATTACGCGGCGACAGATAATTTGTGTGCGGATCGATTTCGCGAGCGAAGGCGGTCATCGCCAGCGAGAAGACATCTTCGCTGTTGGTTTGCGCCAGGCGACGGATAGCAAACTTATAGCGACGGGTTAAGGTGTCGCGGATCTCTTTATCGTCTTTACCCGCCAGCTTCAGGCTTAACTGGTCAAACTTAACCTTAGCGTCCCACAGCTTGTTCAGCTCGGCCTCGTCTTTTGGCCACGGCGCTTTGGAGCGGTCAAGGTTGAAATTATCATTGCCGGTAAAGTCCATCGGACGTTCAAGCACCTTCAGCGCATACTGATAGCGCTCGAAGCGGCGCTGCTGCCCCAGGTTGTAGAGGTCGTAAAAGACGTCCAGTTTCCCGCTGCGCAGCTCATCGCCAATTTGGTCTTTTTTAGCCGCAAACTTCGCCACATCGCTGGCCAGCAGCACATTGTGGCTGTAGTCCAGCAGGTTCAGGTAACGGTCAAAAATCTTTGCCGAGAAGGCGTTGTCGAGATCAAACTGACGGTAATGAGAGCGGGTAAAGCGCGACGTCACGCGCTCGCTTACCGTCGCGTGCTGCGGCTCTTCTTTCAGCACGGGGATTTGATCTGCGCGGGTTATGTCATCAACAGCGAATGCATGGCCTGCTATTGCCAGCAGGCCCGCAAGCGCGGTGATTTTAAAAAATGTGTTCATGCCTGGCCCGGCCTCCGTTTCAGAACACCAGGTGTTCTGCGCGTACAATCATTGACATACCAGAAGTCAGCTGTACACGAACGCCATCTTTGGTGATTTCCAGAACGGTGGCGTCCATGGCGTTATTGCCTGCTTTTACCTTCAGCGCCTGGCCGACGGTCAGAACGGAAACATCCGATACCGGAGTAAGACGCTCTTCACGCGGGGCTTTGGCCGCAACAGGACGCGGTTTACGCTGTTCAGCGCCTTCTTTACGACGCGGCTGCTGAGGACGCGGTTTACGCTCGCGGCGAACGCCTTCATCCTGCTGGCCTGCGGCCGCAGCGGCTTCGCGTTTTTTCGCCTGCTGGGCTGCGCGCTGCGCCTGAACGCGAGCTTTCGCTTCTTCCAGCTGCTGACGCGCATGGGCAATGTGCTGCTCTTCCAGTTCGCCGCACGGATTGCCATCCAGGTCAACGCGAATAGCGCCGGCTTTTACGCCGTACAGATAACGCCAGCTGGACGTGTAGAGACGTAATGCAGCGCGAAGCTGGGTCTTGCTGAGATTCATCTCACCACCCACTCGCTCAACGAGATCCTGAAAAATTCCGATTTTCAGGGGGCGCGCTTCACCTTCAGCGCTAAAGCACTGCGGGAAACGTTCGGCCAGAAAGGCGATAACTTCTTTACTGCTATTCAACTTAGGTTGATTTTCCATGAAATTTCCTGATTACAACGGACGTAGCCAACAAGCCGCAGGCATGAACAGGCGACATTATAATGACGTCCTCGCTAAATGCTACGTTATCCGTTGATTATCCCACGACACGGGTAAAGATTTTTTGATAATCCGTGGCCGCAATGAGTTTTTCCAGATGCTCGACCAGCGTGCGCAACCCCTGCTCATCTTCAGCGGTGAAGCGCCCGTAAGCCGGACTATCGATATCCAGCACGCCGATAATCTGGCCATTCACGCGCAGAGGGAAGACAATTTCCGAATTACTGGCGGCATCGCAGGCAATGTGGCCGTCAAAGGCGTGGACGTCCTCGACGCGCTGGACCTGAGCCTGCGCCACCGCCGCGCCGCATACGCCTCGCCCGACCGGGATCCGCACGCAGGCCAGTTTGCCCTGGAACGGTCCCAACACCAGGGTATCGCCTTCCAGAAGGTAGAAACCGGCCCAGTTGACCTCGCTCAGCCGCTCGAACAGCAGCGCGCTGGTATTGGCGATCATCGCCAGAAAACTGGTTTCACCTGCCATTAATGCCTGGAAATCGCGGTTCAGATCCGCGTAAAATTCTGTTTTGCTCATTATATCTTCACTTTGTTGTCTTACTGCCTGATACGTACAGCCTACTAAAATAAGCATTAAATGCGCTTGGGCTCAAGATGAATTCATTCATAGGTTAAGATAGTGAGATACATTCATTCCTGTACGTAATAAATGCCGATAAAAACACCCACCCTCAAACCTGCGAAAAAGATGGTCGTGCATACCGTCAGCACGCCGCTTCCCTATGCGCATTATCAGCGCTGTACGCAGTGTGACATGCTCTTCCGCTTACCGGTGCTCAAACGCAACCAAAGCGCCTGGTGTCCGCGCTGTAACGCGAAGGTGCGCGATGGCCGCGACTGGTCGCTGACCCGCCTGGGCAGCATGGCCCTCGCGATGCTGTTGCTCATGCCTTTCGCCTGGTCGGAGCCTCTGCTGCGCCTGCATCTGTTGGGCGTACGCATCGACGCCAACGTCCTGCAGGGGATCTGGCAGATGACCGCGCAGGGCGATCCGATTACCGCCGCCATGGTGCTGTTTTGCGCGGTGGTCGCCCCGGTGCTGCTGGTGGTCTCCATCAGCTATCTCTGGCTGGGCAATGTGCTGGGGATGAACCTGCGGCCGGTGCTGCTGATGCTCGGCAAGCTTAAAGAGTGGGTGATGCTGGATATCTATCTGGTGGGCATCGGCGTCGCCTCCATCAAGGTGCAGGATTACGCCTTCCTGCAGCCGGGCATCGGTCTGGTGGCGTTTATCTCCCTGACGTTGTTGAGCATCCTGACGCTTATTCATATGAACGTCGAAGAGCTATGGGAGCGTTTCTATCCCGAGCGTCCGGCGACCCGCGCCGATAATAATCTGCAGGTGTGCACCGGCTGCCATTACACCGGCTATCGCGATGCGCGCGGCCGCTGCCGACGCTGCCACACGCCGCTGCATCATCGCCGACCGCAGAGCCTGCAGCGCAGCTGGGCGGCGCTGATTGCCTCGCTGGTTTTCCTCTTTCCGGCCAACCTGTTGCCAATCTCCATCATCTACGTCAACGGCGCGCGCCAGGACGACACGATCCTCTCGGGGATCATCTCCCTGGCCAGCAGCAATATCGCCATTGCCGGGGTCGTGTTTATCGCCAGTATTTTGGTGCCATTCACCAAAGTTATAGTGTTATTTACCCTGCTGCTCAGCATACAATTCAAGTGCGAGCAGGGATTGCGCACCCGCATCCTGCTGCTGCGGCTAATCACCTGGATTGGCCGTTGGTCGATGCTGGATCTGTTTGTTATCTCACTCACCATGTCGCTAATAAATCGCGATCAGCTCCTCGCCTTCACCATGGGGCCGGCTGCGGTTTACTTTGGCGGCGCGGTAATTTTAACTATTCTTGCAGTTGAATGGCTGGACAGCCGCTTACTTTGGGACGCACATGAGTCAGGAAACGCCCGCTTCGCAGACTGAAGCCAGAATAAAAACCAAACGCCGTATTTCGCCATTCTGGCTGCTGCCGGTCATCGCGTTGCTGATTGCCGCCTGGCTAATCTGGACCAGCTTTGACGACCGCGGATCGACGATTACGATTGATTTCCAGTCCGCGAACGGCATCGTGCCGGGACGGACGCCGATCCGCTACCAGGGGGTTGAAGTCGGCACCGTCCAGGATATTAGCCTCAGTAAAGATCTGAGTAAGATTGAGGTTTCGGCCAGCATCAAACGCGATATGAAAGATGCGCTGCGCAAAGAGACCCAGTTCTGGCTGGTCACGCCGAAAGCCTCTCTGGCCGGCGTATCGGGCCTCGATGCGCTGGTGGGCGGGAACTACATCGGCATGATGCCGGGCAAGGGTGAACCCGAAGATCACTTTGTCGCCCTCGACACCCAACCTAAATACCGCATCAACAACGGCGAGCTAATGATCCACCTGCAGGCGCCGGATCTTGGCTCTCTGAACAGCGGCTCGCTGGTCTACTTCCGAAAAATCCCGGTCGGGCGGGTGTATGACTTTTCCCTGAATGCCAATAATCAGGGGGTGACCATCGATGTGCTAATTGAGCGCCGGTTTACCAATCTGGTGAAAAAAGGCAGCCGCTTCTGGAACGTCTCAGGCGTCAAGGCCGACGTCGGCCTGAGCGGGGCCAAAGTGCAACTGGAGAACCTGTCCGCGCTGGTGAACGGCGCCATCGCCTTTGACTCCCCCGCCGATTCGCATGTCGCCTCGCAAAACGATGAATATCACCTGTATGAAGATCTGGCGCATAGCCAGCGCGGCGTGGTAGTGACCCTCGATCTGCCTGATGGCGATGGACTGAAAGCGGGCTCGACGCCGCTCATGTATCAGGGGCTGGAGGTGGGCCAGTTAAGCAAACTGAATCTAAACCCCGGCGGCAAAGTTACTGGCGAGATGACCGTCGACCCGAGCGTGGTGACGCTGCTGCGGGAGAAAACGCTGATTCAGATGAAGAAGCCGAAGCTCTCCCTCGATAACCCCAGCATTAGCACCCTGCTCACCGGCAATACCTTTGAGCTGGTGCCCGGCGAAGGCGAGCCACGCAATCACTTCTCGGTAATGCCGGCGGATAAAGCGCTGCTGGATGAGCCCAACGTCGCCACCGTTACTCTCTCGGCGCCGGAGAGCTACGGCATCGACGGCGGTCAGCCGCTGGTGCTGCACGGAGTAAAAGTCGGCCAGGTGCTGGAGCGTAAACTGACGGCCAAAGGGGTAACCTTTCAGGTTGCCATTGACCCTGAATACCGCGATCTAATTCACGGCGACAGCAAATTTGTGGTTAACAGTCGTCTGGACGTCAAAGTGGGGCTCGACGGCGTGCAGGTGCTGGGCGCCAGCGCCAGCGAATGGGTGAACGGCGGGATCAGGGTGATCCCGGGCGAAAAAGGCAAAATGCAAAGCAGCTATCCGCTGTACGCTAACCTTGAAAAGGCGCAGGAAAATAGCCTGAGCGAAGTGCCGACCACTACCCTGAGCCTGTCTGCTGAGACGCTGCCTGACGTTCAGGCCGGCTCGGTGGTGCTGTATCGTAAATTCGCCGTCGGCGAGATCATCGCCGTCAAACCGCGCAAGGATGCATTCGATATCGATCTGCATATCAAGCCGGAGTACCGCTACCTGCTGACCAACAACAGCGTCTTCTGGGCGGAAGGCGGTGCGAAGGTCAAGCTTGACGGTAACGGACTCACCGTGCAGGCCTCGCCGCTGGCGCGCGCGATCAAAGGGGCGATCAGTTTCGATAACCTCAATGGCAGCAGCGCCGGAGCACGGCTGAATAACAAACGTATCCTTTATGCATCTGAAACGGCGGCGCGCGCCGTGGGCGGCCAAATCACCCTGCACGCGTACGACGCCGGGAAGATGGCGGCCGGGATGCCGATTCGTTATCTCGGCATCGACATCGGTCAAATCCAGTCGCTGGAGCTAATCACCGCCAAAAACGAAGTGCAGGCGAAAGCGGTGCTCTATCCGGAATACGTCGGCACCTTCGCCCGCGCCGGGACCCGCTTCTCGGTGATCACCCCGCAAATCTCCGCCGCGGGCGTGGAACATCTCGACACCCTGTTCCAGGCCTACATCAACGTTGAGCCCGGCCGCGGCCCGGCACGACGCGATTTTGAGATCCAGGATACGACGATCAGCGATTCGCGTTATATCGACGGCCTGAACATCGTGGTGGAAGCGCCGGAGGCGGGGTCGCTTGGCATCGGTACGCCGGTCCTGTTCCGCGGACTGGAAGTCGGGACGGTTACCGGACTGTCGCTGGGGTCGATGTCTGACCGGGTGATGGTTAAGCTGCGCATCAGTAAGCGCTACCAGTACCTGGTACGTAATAACTCGGTGTTCTGGCTGGCCTCGGGTTACAGCCTCGACTTCGGCCTGATTGGCGGGGTGGTGAAAACCGGTACCTTCAATCAGTTTATCCGCGGCGGGATCGCCTTTGCCACGCCGCCGGGCACGCCGCTGGCGCCGAAGGCCCAGGATGGCAAGCACTTCCTGCTACAGGAGAGCGAGCCGAAAGAGTGGCGGGAGTGGGGCACCGCTCTGCCGCAGTAATGCCCCCTTCTCCCGCCCCGGGCAACGCCGGGCGCGGGGAGAGGGTAAACCGCACGCCCCGGTGTCACACGCCGGGGCGTTTGTGCTAAACTGCGCACCCTTTTTTTCTGTGGTGCGCTGCCCGTGGCTGAAAATACTGTCTATTTCCCTGAAGCGTTTCTCGCTCAAATGCGCGCGGCGATGCCAGCGCATCTCTCTTTCGACGACTTTATCGCCGCCTGTCAGCGCCCGCTACGCCGCAGTATTCGCGTCAATACGCTGAAGATTAGCGTCGATGATTTCCTCTCTCTGGTTGCCCCCTACGGCTGGCAGCTCGCGCCGGTGCCCTGGTGCGCAGAGGGATTCTGGATCGAGCGAGAGGATGACGACGCGCTGCCGCTGGGCAGTACCGCCGAACATCTCAGCGGACTGTTCTATATTCAGGAAGCCAGTTCGATGCTGCCGGTCGCCGCCCTGTTCGCCGATAACCGGCAGCCCGAACGGGTGATGGACGTTGCCGCCGCCCCGGGATCGAAAACCACCCAAATTGCAGCCCGAATGGGCAACGCGGGCGGCATTCTCGCCAATGAATTCTCCGCCAGCCGGGTGAAGGTGCTGCATGCTAACATCAGCCGCTGCGGCATCAGCAACGTCGCTCTGACCCACTTCGACGGCCGGGTTTTTGGCGCGGCCTTGCCCGAAACCTTCGATGCCATCCTGCTTGACGCCCCCTGCTCCGGCGAAGGGGTTGTACGTAAAGACGCCGACGCGCTGAAAAACTGGTCGCCGGAGAGCAACCTCGACATCGCCGCCACTCAGCGCGAGCTTATCGACAGCGCCTTCCATGCTCTGCGCCCTGGCGGGACGCTGGTGTATTCCACCTGCACCCTGAATCGTGAAGAAAATCAATCGGTCATTGAGTGGCTGCTGTCCCGCTATCCGCAGGCGGTGGAGATCCTGCCGCTGGGAGAGTTGTTTCCCGGCGCAGCCGACGCCTTAACCGCGGAAGGTTTTCTGCACGTTTTTCCGCAAATTTACGATTGCGAAGGCTTCTTTGTCGCGAGGTTGCGCAAAACTGCGGCGATCGATCCGCTCCCGGCGCCAGGCTATAAGGTCGGTAAATTCCCGTTTACGCCGCTGAAGGACCGGGAGGCCGCCGCGGTAACTGCCGCCGCCAGGGCTGTTGGCCTGGAGTGGGACGCAGGCCATACGCTGTGGCAGCGGGATAAAGAGCTGTGGCTGTTTCCGCTGGCTTTGGAGCCCCTGTTCGGCAAGGTGCGCTTTTCTCGCATCGGCGTGCGCCTGGCGGAGCTGCACAATAAGGGGTACCGCTGGCAGCATGAGGCGGTTATCGCCTTTGCCGCGCCGCAGCGCGCCTTCGAGCTGTCGCAGGAGGAAGCGGAGGAATGGTATCGCGGGCGCGACGTCTATCCGCAAACCGCGCCTGGGCAGGATGAAACCATTGTGACCTTCCAGGGCGTCCCGCTGGGCCTGGCGAAGCGCGTCGGCTCCCGACTGAAGAACAGCTATCCGCGCGAACTGGTGCGCGATGGAAAACTTTTTGCCGGCAAGGTGTGAGGCCGCGCAAAAAATGCGCACTTTTTGACTGGCGCTTTTCGCCCCATTGACTACGCTGAAAAATAACGGCCATAACTGGTCGTACCACAACTCAGCTGAAAAATGGGGTGAAGCGATGAGTAAAACCAATGTCCGCATCGGCGCGTTCGAAATAGACGATGCCGAACTGCACGGTGAGCATCAGGGTGAGCGAACGTTAAGCATACCCTGCAAATCCGATCCAGACTTATGTATGCAGCTTGACGCCTGGGATGCCGACACCAGCGTGCCCGCGATTCTCAATGGCGAACATTCCGTTCTCTACCGTAAACATTACGACCGCCAGTCCGATGCCTGGGTCATGCGCCTTGCCTGACACCAATGAACCCGTCGCCTGAGACGGGTTATTTATTTCCCCGTCCCGCCGTCATCCCCTACACTAAATAGTATGTGAACCCGAGCATGAGGCCAGGATGTTTGCCTTAGTGTTGTTTATTTGCTATCTGGATGGCGGCTGCGAGGACATTGTGGTTGACGTCTACCGCGAGGAAACGCAGTGCTTAGTGGCGATGGAGGATCAGCGGATCCGCCACGGTGGCTGCTACCCGATAGAAGATTTTATTGATGGCTTCTGGCAACCCGCCAGCGAATACAGCGACTTTTAGCCTGCCGACTGCAGCGCCACCAGCGTCAGCGTCCCACCAAACACAGCGCCCGTATCAATATAGTGTTGATTATCGTGGTCATAACGCGCCTGAAGCGGCGTATGGCCAAACCAGAAATGGTCTGCGCCGCCAATAGCGCCATGGCGCCCCGCCAGGTGTTCACTCAGACGATGGCGGCTCCATAGTACCCGTTGGGGATCCACCGGCTGCTGCCAGCGATAGACCGGCGCCGGGTAATCGGCGTGGGCGATCACATGCCGCGCTTTCCCGCATTCCACTTCAATAATCAACGGTAGCCGCCGACAGTGCGCCAGCAGCCGATCGACGTCGGCCCGCTGCCGCGCATCGCCCTTGACGTACCAGTCGCCACCGTTCATCTGCCAGAGCCGCATATCTCCGCTCTCCAGCGCCTCCAGCGCCATCTGCTCATGATTCCCCCGAACGGTCCTGAACCAGCGACAGCGCAACAGGCCAAGACAATCGGCGCTCTGCGGCCCGCGATCGATCAGATCGCCCACCGAGATCAGCAGATCGGCCCAGGGATCAAAACGCAGCTGACGCAGGCGATTCATCAGCAGCGCAAAGCAGCCATGCAGATCGCCCATCAGCCAGATATTACGCCAGTCGCTGCCGTTAATACGTTGATACATATAATTACCTCTCAGCGGTAATTATAGGTAATTCCAGCAAAGGTCCACGGAATTTAATTTACACCTCAATCAATTTTAAACAGACGGCAAATATAGTCCGCCAGAGGATTAAGCTTGTCAGTGGCTCGCTTTAAAATAGGGGGAAATCACAACGAGGTGTTTATCGTGACAGACAATAGCCTGCATTCATCCGGCGTGCTAGCGCCGCGCTCGCATCTTATTGCCGATCTGGTGATGGGCAGATTGACACCTGCCCCCATCTGGCGGCAAAAAAATTACCGCTTTAAGTTTTTGCTGCGCACGGCCTTATTTTATAACGCCACCAGAGCGATGCTGGAAGCGCTCAGCGCTCGGGATGATTTTAATCAGCTGCTGGCCGCGCAGGCTACGCTGCCGGGCAAAGTACACCGTCAATATCTGACCCGCGATCTCAACGCCTGGCAGCGGGCGGTGGCGGTAATCAACCATTATCGCTATATCGACACCCTACGCGGATCGCGGCTGGCGCACGCTATGACCGCGGTGTCTGAGGTCCCGCTGCTGACGTTAAACGGAAAAGAGGACCGCCGGTTTACTCTTTATGCCTCCTCGGCAGGCAAAGCCGAACGTGAGGGTGAAACCACTCTGTGGCTGCGCGACAGCGACCACACCCTGCTGGCCAGCGCCACCTTCAGCGTAACCCGTGATCACGATGCCTGGCAGCTGGTTATCGGCGGTCTGCAGGGGCCACGACGTCACGTTTCTCATGAGGTGATTAAGCAGGCGACTCGCGCCTGCTACGGCCTGTTTCCGAAGCGCCTGCTGCTGGAGTTTATCTGGCAGCTGGCCGCTCGCAGCCAAATCGCGGCTATTTACGGCGTCAGCGATAACGGTCACGTGTTCCGCGCCCTGCGCTATCGCCTGAGCAAAGGCCGCCATTTCCACGCCAGCTACGACGAGTTCTGGCAGTCTATCGACGGCCACCCGGAAAGCCCATGGCGCTGGCGGCTACCGCTATGTCTGGAAAGAAAATCGCTGGAGAGTATCGCCAGTAAAAAACGGGCTGAATATCGGCGGCGATTCCAGCTGCTGGATCAGCTGACGGAGCAGGTGGCAATATTGACGCAGCGGCATGCCGGTGACTAAATTGCACTGTCGGTGAAGCCGAATTACAACATGGCGTTTGCTTATTATGTCAATATTTCGCTACTATCAGGGTCCCCGAAGGCCACCGGATAGTCGCTTGCATAATGAGTAAAACCGAAATTTTTCTGCTGATTATTCTGGCGGTCATTCTGCTCGGGAGCATATGGTTTATTTTCAGCGATGAAATTTGGCTATTGCTCTGCTATCTGGAAAGCCAGATATACCCTACATTCAGCGTTCCGCAATAATATTTTCCGCCCGCAAAAGTGCTCGTGCTTATTATTTATGCCACCTCGTCAGCCGGCGAGGTGTAATCGCATGAATTGCCAAATCGTTTAGATTTTGCTTATTTTATTTATCATACAAATATGTATACTAGCAGGCTCCCGATGTTGGCCCGCCAGTTAACCTGCACGCCGGGCCTGTTTAGGTGCAGGTTTTTTCTTTTCTCCGCCCTCGTTTACGGTTCCACCGTTGCCACCTCCCCTTCCACAGGATGCGATTTATGTGTAAATGAATTGTGTATGCTAAAAACGGTGTGCTATAACGGGACATCCAGAGGCCAGCGGGTGTTTGACTGACAGGATGTCGCTGGCTCTTGGGAAAGAAGACAGATAAAGATAAAAAGAGACCGAATACGATTCCTGTATTCGGTCCAGGGAAATGGCTCTTGGGAGAGAGCCGTGCGCTAAAAGTTGGCATTAATGCAGGCTAAGTCGCCTTGCACTATAAGAATAGTTTAACGCGTCAGCTTTTCCAGTCCGCGGCCAAAGTGGCTGCATAATTCCTGGAAAGGGGGCCTCTGCCAGCGAAAAAAAAAACACCCCCCCCCCCCCCCCCCCCCC
>NZ_GL882770.1:170086-175896 GCF_000195655.1 Klebsiella sp. MS 92-3 | reverse complement strand
ACTGCCGTTGTCCGGCAAGGGCGGTTTTTTTGATGTTATTACAGCAGGATAGCGAGAAAGTTTAGCAGAGCTTCTGCGCTCGCTCGATAAAGGGCGCGAGGCTCATTTTTTGTCCCGGATGCTGCGGATCGTCGATCTGGATCACTGAGATCGGCTGCGCGGTGGTTTTGCCGGCTTTGACCTGCTGCTCAGCCACCTCATTGAGCGGATACTGGACCAGCGTGCTCGGGTTGATGGCGTAAAGCGCGTTACCCGGTCGACAGGTCAACATGACCTCTTCCCGGTTGAACGCCCAGCTCTCCTTCCCCACCTCAAAACGGCTCACGGTGATAATTTGTGGCGCTGCCAGAGCAGCCCCGGAGCTTGCCAGTAACAACATGGTCAGAACAATTTTTTTCATGATTTTGCCAGTTAATTCAATAAGGTTCCCAGGTGGCAAACAGACTGACGGCCAGCAGCGCCAGCGCGCCCAGCCCTATTTCAGCCTGCGTGGTTCGCAGGATCAGGCTTTCCGCCTGCGAACCGCTTGCCGACATGCGCGGTACCAGAACATACCTGTTCACTAACGCAATTACCACCATCCCGGCGACCAGCGCACATTTGATCAACAACATGCGTCCCCACGGCGATGCGCCAATCAATCCTCCCTGGATCAACAGCGCATTGAGCGCTCCGCTGGCAATCGTGCCGGCGACGGCCAGATGCCCGTAACGTGAAAAGCGCGCCATGGTATAGACCGCGGCCGGCCGCCAGCGCCCCTGCGCCAGGCGCAGGCAATAGATAAAGGGCAACAGACCGCCAAACCAGCTGGCGACGCAGAAGAGATGCACAGCGTGGTTTGTCCGCTGCAGCACGCCGGTGAGACCATCGTGCATAGCGGCGTGCCCTACCCCGGCGGAAAGCAGCAGCTGTGCCGCCAGCAGGGCCACCAGCTGGCGGGCGCCGTGACGGGGACGGATCCACACTACCGCGAGTGCGATCCACGCCAGTAGGATCTGCCAGATCCACACCCCACCAAAGCGGGTCCCGGCCACCGCCTGCCACACGGCGGGTCGCCAGACATCCGTCCAGCCCTCGCCCATCATTCCTCCCTGCAGGAGATACAGCGCCAGCGTAGAGATCGCGCCGATCAGCAGCAGCGGGCGCAGTAGTGGATAAAAGCGCAGCATCAGCACGCGTCTCAGCGGTACCGGCGCCCACCAGGCGCCATACAGCACGCAGCCAAAAGCCAGCATCAGGGAGATAAAGTGCCCAAAGCGCAGGGTAATATAGAGCCCGGTCAGCATCGCTTACTTCACGCTAAAGGTATATTGCCCTTTGGTTTTATGACCATCCACCGAGACCACATGCCATGCCACGGTGTACTCTCCCGGCGGCAAGGCTTCCGCCAAAGGTAACGTGACCTCGGCGGGATTATCGGCGCTGCGGGTCAGTTTTCCGGTAGCCACCGCATGCTGCTGCGGACCGGTGACGGTCACGCCGCTGAATGCGGGTTCAATACCTTCGGAAAAACTGAGCGTCAGCGTCTGTGGGGAAGCTGAAAGCTGCGCCCCGGCGGTCGGGAGCTGCTGCTGCAGGTGAGCGTGGGCGAAGGCGCCCGCCGCGGTTAACATCCCGGCAAGCGCAACGGAGAGACGCAACGCGCGTCCAGCAAGAAGTCGCATATTCGTCATTCCCTTTTGTTATGTCTGTAGCACAGAGAATAACCCTGTATAATGCCAGAGTCGAGCCAGGCATCTGGCCCTGACCGGATTTATAAGCAGAGTGGAGTGGATGATGGAAAGAAATCTGGCCAAAATTTCGCAAGATGAGATGGATAAAGTCAATGTCGATCTCGCCGCCGCCGGCGTTGCTTTTAAGGAGCGGTACAATATGCCGGTGGTCGCTGATTTAGTCGAGCGTGAACAGCCTGCACATCTGCGCGACTGGTTCCGTGAACGACTGATCGCCCATCGGCTGGCCTCCGTCTCCCTTTCGCGACTACCGTGGGAGCCGAAACAGAAATAATGCGCGCTCGCCTCCTCCCCGTCGGTTGGCAAGCCCGACCAATTCCATTACGCTTATTGTTTTGCTCTGGAGCGAGCCATGCTGCGCGTCATTGATACCGAAACCTGCGGCCTGCAGGGGGGCATCGTTGAAATCGCCTCGGTCGATATAGTCGACGGGCAAATTACCAATCCCATGAGCCATCTGGTGCGTCCCGATCGGCCCATCAGCCCGCAGGCGATGGCTATCCACCGGATCACGGAAGAGATGGTCGCCGATAAGCCGTGGATTGAGGAGATTATTCCGCACTATCATGGCAGCCCGTGGTACGTCGCGCATAACGCCAGCTTCGATCGCCGGGTGTTGCCGGAGATGCACGGCGAGGGGATCTGTACGATGAAGCTGGCCCGACGCCTGTGGCCGGGAATCAAATACAGCAATATGGGGTTATATAAGTCACGTAAGCTGAACGTGACTACGCCGCCGGGACTGCATCACCACCGGGCGCTGTATGACTGCTATATCACCGCCGCGCTGCTGCTGGATATCATCAATGTTTCCGGCTGGACCCCTGACGAAATGGCCGATATCACCGGTCGGCCGGCGCTGCTGACTACTTTTACCTTCGGCAAATACCGGGGTAAGGCCGTCGCCGAGATTGCTGAAAACGATCCAGGCTATCTGCGCTGGTTATTCAACAATCTCGACCGCATGAGCCCCGAACTGCGCCTGACGCTCAGGCATTACCTCGGGGAATAGCGCCTACACTGCCGCTTTTCCCGGCAGTGTCCCCTGCGCCAGGGCGATGAAAAAGGCGTACTCCAGCGCCACCCCTTCATAGCTTTTAAAGCGCCCGGATTTTCCGCCGTGTCCGGAATCCATATCGGTGCAGAGCAGCAGCAGGTTATCGTCGGTTTTTAGTTCCCGCAGTTTCGCCACCCATTTAGCCGGCTCCCAGTATTGCACCTGGGAATCATGCAGACCGGTAGTCACCAGCATGTGGGGATACGCCTGCGCCCTCACGCCGTCATAGGGACTGTAGCTTTTCATATAATGATAATAGGTTTCATCCTGCGGATTTCCCCACTCTTCAAATTCACCGGTGGTCAGCGGAATAGTTTCATCCAGCATGGTGGTCACCACATCGACGAACGGCACCTGGGCTATCACGCCATGGAACAGCTCTGGCCGTTCATTCACGGCCACGCCCATCAGCATTCCGCCGGCGCTGCCCCCCATGCCGTAGCAGAGCCGCGGATCGCCGTACCCCTGGGCAAGCAGCGCGTCACAGACGTCCAGATAGTCGTTGAAGGTATTTTTCTTACACAGGAATTTACCGTCTTCATACCATTGCTGACCCAGCTCGCCGCCGCCGCGGACGTGGGCGATGGCGTAGACAAAGCCGCGGTTGAGCAGGCTCAGCCGGCTGGCGCTGAAATCGGCATCGATACTCTCGCCATATGAGCCATAGCCATAGACCAGCAGCGGGTTGCTCCCTTTGCGAAAATGTTCGCGATGGTAGACCAGAGAGACCGGGACTTCGACGCCATCGCGGGCGGTCACCCACAGGTGTTCGCTCTGGTAGCAGCTCGTATCCAGCCCCTTTACCTCCTGCTGTTTGATCACTCTTCGTTCGCCGGTATCCATATCCAGTTCAAACAGCGTATCCGGCGTAGTCATGGAGGAATAGCCGTAGCGCAGTCGCGACGTTTCGGGCTCCGGATTATAGGCAAGCCAGGTGACATAGGCCGGATCGTCAAAAGCGATCCCCACCACCTCCCGGGTCTTGCGGTTAATTTGCCGCAGACTGGTCAGGCCACGCTGACGCTCTTCCACAACCAGCCAGTCGGTAAACAGGGTAAATCCTTCGAGCATCACGTCGTGACGCGGCGGGATCAGCGTGGTCCACTGTTCTTCATCACGCAGTACGGTACGGTAGAGGCCGAAATTCTTCCCCTCCCGGTTGGAACGAAGATAGAAAGCGTGCTGATAGTGATCAAGACTGTATTCATGATCTTTACGCCGTGGCAGAAAGCAGACCGGCTCGGCGTCTGGCAGTTCGGCGTTGAGCAGCAGCACTTCGCTGGTGGTGGCGCTGGAGAGATAAATTACCACGAACTGCTGGGAGGTGGTTTTATGCACGCTGACGTAGAAGGTCTCATCTTTTTCCTCGTAGACCAGCGCGTCGCTCTGCGCCGGTGTCCCGACGGTGTGGCGCCAGACCTGATAAGGGAGCAGCGTGGTGGGATGTTTACGCACATACCAAACAAAGCGTGAATCGTTGCTCCAGGCAAAGCCGGAGGTGACATTTTCGAGGATTTCCGGGTACCACTCGCCGTTGCTGAGGTCGCAAAAGCGCAGGCCGTACTGGCGGCGGGAAAGGTAATCTTCCGCCACCGCCATTAGCTGGTTGTTGGGCGCAATGCCCAGTCCGCCCAGGGTGTAGAACTCGCTCTTCGCCGCCCGCTGGTTGGCATCGAGCAGGATCTCCCAGTCATCCCACTCTTCTTTCAGCACCGACTGCCGCTGGTAGATAGCGTATTCGCAGCCCGGCTCATACACCTGACGGTAGCGAAAGCCGTTTTTACTGTAGGGGGCAGAGACTTCCCGCTGCGGAATGCGGTCGATAATCTCCTTCAGCAGACGCTCCTGCAGGCTGAGCTGCGAATCCATCACTTGCTTGCCGTAAGCGTTCTCCGCGTGCAGATACTCCAGCACGTCAGGTCGCGCGCGCTCATCGTCGCGCAGCCAGTAATAATTATCGATGCGTGTATCGCCATGCAAGGTCATGGCGTGAGGGATCCGTTTAGCTTTAGGTGGCATGTTATTCTTCTGCTGCTTTATCGTGACACAAGAGCATTCAGGGCGCAGGGTGGCGCCTGAATGATGACGTGTCTATAAGGGTGGCAAAAGACGCGAGCGATGCAAGCGAAACGTGATGATTTAGACGCTTAGCGCTTGTTTTTGTGACTGGATATCCTGTTCTATATCGGCCCGGACATCTTTCGGCAGCGCCAGGGCGTCTCCCAGCGCATTAAGGTAGCTACGCTCCATAAAATGGTCGATATCAATCACCGCGCAGCTGACGTAGTAGATCTCCAGCGCCTCCTGCGGGTCGATGATGCCCTCGGCGAGACGCTGCGGATCCAGCGGCTGGGCCAGCGCCTGGTCAATTAGCACCCGGGCCTGAACGTCAATATTGGCCGCCCGCAGCTGAGTTTCAATATTCGCCCGCTCGTGGTCATCAATATGACCGTCGCTTTTCGCGGCAAATACCAGGGCCGTGATCAGCCGCACGCTGCGCGGATCGACATCCGTCGGCGCCGCTGCCGTCTCAGGCGCCTGGGCGGACGTATTCTGCGCGCGCATTTTCTGCTGATACTTGTTCCATAACACCGTGCCCGCCACCGCCCCGCCGCCTGCCAGCAGCGCGCTAGTGCCATATTTCGCCAACAATTTGCGTGACGATTTGCTGGCCACCAGCAATCCGGCCAGCCCACCGATGGCGCCGGGCAGCAGGCCGCTCCCTTTTGACGACTCGCCGGACGGTGACGCACCCTGCTGCCCGAGCAGCGACTGCAGTTGATGTAGCCAGTTAGCCATGGTTTTCCTCTCAGGTGACAAACACTGTTATCAGCCTAAACGACGCGATGTCAGGAAATGTTAGATATGGCTAAAGATGCGCAAAGGTACGTGCGACGGCAGCATCGGAGCCGACCGACCAGTGACTGACCGCCAGCGTTCAGGCTGACTTGGCTTTGCGCGCTTTGGCCGCCGGCACGGCGTCATCACCCGCCGGAGAAGTCTCGGCGGGAGCCCACGGC
>NZ_GL882770.1:156272-169959 GCF_000195655.1 Klebsiella sp. MS 92-3 | reverse complement strand
GCGGCGGTAGCCGACGGCGCGGAGGCGTCCTGTGCGGGCGTCTCTTGCTCCGGCAGTCGGCCAACTCGCAGGATATGCTGCAGCGCTTCTTTACGCTCCGCCAGCCACATCGCCATGGTATCGCGCTGGACGTCATCCATCTCCAGCGGCGATGCCACCAGCCAGTCATTCAGCACCTCTGCCAGATCGAGCATTTTGTCGTAAGCGTCGGCCTCTTTTTTGCTGGCAAAAGACATTTTTTCCTCACCTTCGCGGATCACCACATATTTAATTTCAACCGCCATACTGCAGCCTCTCAACACTGTATTTTTATACAGTATAGCAAATTTCCCTCCCGGACTCAACTCACGCGCGTTACGCGCGTAAAGACATACGCAAACGTTTTCGTTTATAATCGCTGCCATCTTTTTTTACTGCGGATGAGAGTTATGACTGTATTAGGCACCGCGCTGCGCCCGGCAGCCACCAAAGTTATGCTGTTAGGTTCCGGCGAGTTGGGTAAAGAAGTCGCTATTGAATGTCAGCGTCTGGGCATTGAAACCATCGCCGTAGACCGCTACCCCGATGCCCCGGCGATGCAGGTCGCCCACCGCGCCCACGTCATCAATATGCTGCACGGCGAGAGCCTGCGCGCCCTGATTGAACAGGAAAAACCTGATTATATCGTGCCGGAGATCGAAGCTATCGCTACCGACACCCTGGTCGAACTGGAACAGGCCGGGCAGAAAGTGGTCCCCACGGCGCGGGCGGCAAAGCTCACCATGAACCGCGAAGGCATTCGCCGCCTGGCGGCGGAAGAGCTGCAGCTTCCCACCTCCCGCTATCGTTTTGCCGACAGCGAAGAAGGCTTCCGCGCGGCGGTTACCGAGATCGGTTTGCCATGCATCGTTAAACCGGTGATGAGCTCCTCCGGCAAAGGCCAGAGCTTTATCCGCTCGGCTGACCAGCTCAGCGAAGCCTGGCGCTATGCGCAGCAGGGCGGCCGCGCTGGCGCCGGACGGGTGATCGTCGAGGGGGTGGTGAACTTCGATTTCGAAATCACCCTGCTCACCGTCAGCGCTGTCGATGGCGTGCATTTCTGCGCTCCGGTTGGCCATCGTCAGGAAGACGGCGATTACCGCGAGTCCTGGCAGCCGCAGCAGATGAGCGACCTGGCCCTCGAGCGTGCCCAGGCCATCGCCCGCGAGGTGGTGCTGGCGCTGGGAGGTTATGGTCTGTTTGGCGTGGAGCTGTTCGTATGCGGCGACGAGGTGATCTTCAGCGAAGTCTCCCCGCGACCACACGACACCGGGATGGTGACGCTTATCTCCCAGGATCTCTCGGAATTCGCCCTGCACGTTCGCGCCTTCCTCGGGCTACCCGTCGGCGCTATCCGCCAGTATGGTCCGGCCGCCTCCGCGGTGATCCTTCCGCAGTTGTCCAGCCAGAACGTCAGCTTTGGCCAGCTGCAGTCGGCCGTCGGGGCTGGCCTGCAGCTGCGTCTGTTCGGCAAGCCGGAGATTGACGGTACCCGCCGCCTGGGGGTAACCCTCGCCGTCGCCGATTCGGTTGAGGAGGCCGTGGCGCGCGCTAAAGCCGCCGCCGCGGCGGTCATCGTCGAAGGGTAAAGACAAAAAACCCGGTCGCGTTGCCGCAGACCGGGTTGTTGACCTGGAGGCGTGGTTTATTTCGCGCCTTCCACCGCTTCTCGCGCGAGGGTGGTGATGCGATCGTAGTCGCCGGCTTCGAGGGCGTCGGCTGGCACCAGCCAGGAACCGCCGATGCACAGTACGCTGTTCAGCGCCAGGTAGTCACGGTAGTTGGCCGGAGAGATACCGCCGGTCGGGCAGAAACGAATGTGGCCGAACGGACCCGCAATCGCCTGCAAGGCTTTCACGCCGCCGTTGGCTTCCGCCGGGAAGAATTTAAACTCTTTCAGGCCATACTGCATACCCAGCATCAGCTCAGATACCGTGCTGATCCCCGGGATCAGCGGGATGGTGCCGTCTTCGGTCGCCGCTTTCAGCAGGGATTCGGTAAGACCCGGGCTGATAGCGAACTGCGCGCCGGCTTCCGTTACCGCTTTCAACTGCTCAACGTTGGTAACCGTGCCCGCGCCGACAATCGCGTCCGGAACTTCTTTGGCAATCGCGCGGATCGCCTCCAGGGCGCACTCGGTGCGCAGGGTAACTTCCAGCACGCGAACGCCGCCCGCCACCAGCGCTTTCGCCATCGGTACCGCGTGTTCCAGCTTTTTCACTACGATAACCGGGACAACCGGACCGGAGGTGAGGATTGCTTCTGCTGTTGTTTTCCAGTTTTTCATCAGGATTTTCTCTCGCCAGATCTAGAAATTAAATCGTCTTAAAAAGTGATGCAGGTTGCGCCCTGCTCCGCGCCAGAGAGCTTCTCACGCAGCGCCCCAAACATCTCCCGACCGGTTCCCACGCGCGACGCGCTGAGGTCAGGGATATGCGGCTGACGCGCCGCCAGTTCGGCCTCATCCACCAGCAGCGTCAGTTCCCCCGTCTGTCCGTTCACGCGAATAAGATCGCCATCGCGCACTTTCGCCAGCAAGCCGCCATCATACGCTTCAGGCGTGACGTGAATGGCTGACGGAACTTTACCGGAGGCGCCAGAGAGTCGGCCATCGGTCACCAGCGCTATTTTGAAACGGCGGTCCAATAATACACCAAGTGGCGGCATAAGTTTATGTAATTCTGGCATCCCGTTCGCTTTTGGCCCCTGATGACGGACCACCACCACGCAGTCTTTGTCCAGCAGCCCCGCTTCAAAGGCCGGCAACACGTCGTGCTGGCTCTCGAATACCACCGCCGGCGCTTCAATCACCTGGTTCTCCACCGGGACCGCCGAAGTTTTCATCACCGCGCGTCCCAGGTTGCCGCTCAGCACCTTGGTGCCGCCGTGGCGGGAGAATGGTTTTTCAAAGGTCGCGATGACCTGGTCGTCCAATGGCGCTGTCGCCCCTTCGCGCCAGTCCAGCTCGCCGTTATTCAGCCATGGCTCCAGGGTGTAGCGCGACAGGCCAAAGCCGGCCACGGTGTGAACATCCTCATGCAGCAGGCCGCCTTTCAGCAGCTCGCGCACCAGTACCGGAACGCCGCCTGCCGCCTGGAAGTGGTTGATATCCGCCGGGCCGTTGGGATAGAGGCGCGCCAGCAGCGGCACCACGTCTGACAGGTCGGAGAAATCGTCCCAGTTAATGATAATTCCCGCCGCGCGGGCCATCGCCACCAGGTGCATAGTGTGGTTGGTGGAGCCACCGGTCGCCAGCAGCGCCACGATGCCGTTGACCACCACTTTTTCGTCAAACATTTTGCCCAGCGGCATCCACTCATTGCCGTTGCCGGTCATGCGGGTGACCTGGCGCGCGGCGGCGGCGGTCAGTGCTTCCCGCAGCGGAGCATCCGGATGGACAAAGGACGAGCCCGGCAGCTGCATGCCCATAAATTCGACCACCATCTGGTTGGTGTTCGCCGTTCCGTAGAAAGTACAGGTCCCCGGCGCGTGATAAGAGGCGGCTTCGGACTCCAGCAGCGCCATACGGTCAACTTTCCCTTCTGCATACAGCTGGCGAATGCGAACCTTCTCTTTATTCGGCAGGCCGCTGGCCATCGGACCGGAGGGAATAAAGACCGACGGCAGATGGCCAAATGAGAGCGCCGCCATGGTCAGACCGGGAACAATTTTATCGCAGACCCCGAGATACAGGGCCCCGTCGAACATGTTATGCGACAGGCCGATGGCGGCGGACATAGCGATCACCTCGCGGCTCAGGAGTGAAAGCTCCATCCCGTCCTGCCCCTGCGTTACGCCGTCGCACATCGCCGGCACGCCGCCGGCGACCTGGCCGACCGCATTGGCGCTGTGCAGCGCTTTGCGGATGATCTCCGGGTAGTGTTCATAGGGCTGGTGAGCGGACAACATGTCGTTGTAGGAGGTGATGATGGCAATGTTGTTGCGCAACATGCTCTTCAGGGAGGCTTTGTCGTCAGCCTGGCAGGCCGCGAATCCGTGAGCCAGATTGCCGCAGGCCAGTTGCGCACGATGCACGGTGTCGGTTTTGGCCTGGTTAATCCTTGCGAGGTAAGCCGCGCGGGTGTCACGCGACCGTTCGATAATGCGATTTGTTACCCGTAACATTGTCGAATTCATAAAGGCTCCTCAAATTTTTATCTGTCCGGCCGCTGCGTGATGACGTGTTGACGTGGTAAAGGCCACAAACACCAGCGCTCAGGGGCAAAATGTCTGCAGGCAGTGTAATAAAAAAAGCCCCGTGGGTGAATCCTCACGGGGCTTAAAAGATTAAAAAGCGTGCGACTTTCTGCGTCAGATCATGTTACCGGTAAAATAACCCTGACGGATTAGCCTCCAGCCTTACTCGAACTCGTTCCATGAACGACCGTCGCGAGTGATCATGGCCACCGACGCAACCGGTCCCCAGGTCCCGGCCTGATACGGTTTCGGCGCATCGCGGTCGGCTGCCCAGGCTTCGGTAATGGAGTCAACCCATTTCCACGCCTCTTCTACTTCGTCGCGGCGAACGAACAGCGCCTGGATGCCACGCATGGTCTCCAGCAGCAGACGTTCATAGGCATCGGCCAGGTGCGTCTGGTTGAAGGTTTCGGAGTAGCTCAGATCCAGTTTAGTGATCTGCAGGTTATGTTTATGATCGAGGCCCGGCACTTTGTTCAGTACCTGGATATCTACCCCTTCGTCCGGCTGCAGGCGAATGGTCAGCTTGTTCTGCGGCAGCTCCTGCCAGGTCTCTTTAAACAGATTCAGTTCCGGGGTTTTGAAGTAAACCACTACCTCTGAGCATTTGGTCGGCAGACGTTTGCCGGTGCGCAGATAGAACGGTACGCCAGCCCAGCGCCAGTTATCGATATCGACGCGGATCGCCACGAAGGTTTCGGTGTTGCTGGTCTTGTTGGCCCCCTCCTCTTCGAGATAGCCAGGCACTTTTTTGCCCTGGGCAAAGCCGGCGGTATACTGGCCGCGAACGGTTTTCTCGCGCACGTTGGAGCGGTCAATACGGCGCAGGGATTTCAGCACCTTGACCTTTTCA
Source organism: Klebsiella sp. MS 92-3 (assembly GCF_000195655.1). Lineage (NCBI taxonomy): Bacteria > Pseudomonadati > Pseudomonadota > Gammaproteobacteria > Enterobacterales > Enterobacteriaceae > Klebsiella > Klebsiella sp. MS 92-3. Next base: position 164,891 of record NZ_GL882770.1, on the reverse strand, counting down.
TCACGGATGCTGTCGGCGCTGAGATCGGACGGCGGCGACATGGCAATCATGCACAGGATCTGCAGCAGGTGGTTCTGGATCATGTCGCGCATCTGCCCGGCCTGGTCGAAGTAACCCCAGCGCCCTTCAATACCCACCTCTTCCGCGACGGTGATTTCGACGTGATCGATGGTGCGGCAGTCCCAGTTATTGACAAACAGGGAGTTGGCGAAGCGCAGCGCCAGCAGGTTGAGGACCGTCTCTTTACCGAGATAGTGGTCGATACGGTAGACCTGACACTCTTCAAAAAACTCGCCGACCTGGTCGTTGATTTCACGGGAGGTTTCCAGCGAGGTGCCGAGCGGTTTTTCCATGACCACGCGCGCAGGCTTGGCATTAAGCTTCGCTTCGCCCAGCCCTTTACAGATCGCGCCAAAGGTGCTCGGCGGCATAGCGAAATAGTTGATGGTGACACGGTTCTTTTGATCCAGCATCTCACCCAGGCGGGTGAAGCCGCTGGTGTCATTGACGTCAAGATTACAGAACTCCAGGCGTCCGCTCAGGGTATCCCACAAACCTTCATCAATTTTTTCCTTCATGAAGGTTTCCAGCGCTTCGCGCACGACTTTGGTATAAGCCGCTTTATCCCAGTCGGCACGGCCGACGCCAATGATTCTGGTGTCAGCGTGGATCTGGCCCGCCTTTTCAAGCTGATACAGGGAAGGCAACAATTTACGCCGCGCCAGGTCGCCCTTCGCGCCGAAAATGACCAGGTCGCATGCCTGGGCCGTTTGCGTTACCGCCATGTCATTCTCCTCAGTTGATAGTCTGGTGCTTTTGCCAGGCTATATTTGTAATTTTCTTACACTGCACTGTACTGTGTTTACGTATTTCCCGAAAGCCTTCCCCTTCGTTTGCGGCGGTAAAACCGCACAGGGTGAAAACATTCGGCGATGATTTGGGCATTCGGCCGTTATTGTTCGTTGTTTGTACCTGGTTCAGGTCAGTAAAATACGACCCTGATCATGTAATGAAAAAAAACAACATCATTTCACGTCATTCCTCACCGCTTGCGCTTGCGGAGGGGTATATTCTTGCTAAAACGCCCAATGATTTCACCCATTAATGAAATCGTTTCCATTGATGAGCGCCCTGTTACTAATGAACATGCTGGAAAAAATCCAGTCCCGACTGGAACACCTTAGCAAATCTGAACGCAAAGTGGCGGAAGTGATCCTCGCCACCCCCGAGCAGGCCATTCATTCGAGCATCGCCGCCCTCGCCCTTGAGGCCGGCGTTAGCGAACCGACCGTCAATCGCTTCTGCCGTAGTCTCGAAACCCGCGGATTCCCTGACTTCAAACTGCATCTGGCCCAGAGCCTTGCGCACGGCACGCTCTATGTTAACCGGAATGTCGATGAAGACGACAGCGTTGAGTCATACACGGGAAAAATATTCGAATCGGCCATGGCGAGTTTAGATCAGGTGCACCATTCTCTCGACATGTCGGCGGTAAATCGCGCGGTGGATCTGCTGACTCAGGCCAAAAAAATCGCCTTTTTCGGCCTCGGCTCCTCAGCGGCGGTCGCTCACGACGCGATGAACAAATTTTTCCGCTTTAACGTGCCGGTCATCTATTCCGACGACATTGTCCTGCAACGCATGAGCTGTATGAATTGCGATGACGATGATGTGGTGGTGATTATCTCGCATACCGGAAGAACCAAGAGCCTGGTGGAGCTGGCGCAGCTGGCTCGTGAAAACGATGCCATGGTGATCGCTCTAACCTCCGCCGGTACGCCGCTAGCCAGGGAAGCCACGCTCGCCATTACCCTTGATGTGCCGGAAGATACCGACATCTATATGCCGATGGTCTCCCGTTTGGCCCAGTTGACCGTCATTGACGTGTTGGCGACTGGCTTTACCTTGCGTCGGGGGGCAAAATTCAGAGATAACTTGAAGAGGGTCAAGGAAGCGCTGAAGGAATCGCGTTTTGATAAAGAACCATTCGTACCCAGTGATAATCAATAAAAGTTGATAACAAGCAGTACCCCATTACACCTTCGATAACGATCCGGCTGTGCGACGTTGCAGGCTGGCGCTACCGAATCCATGTTCACGCAACACCAAAGTTGTATCAGTCAACGGAGTATTACATGTCCAGAAGGCTTCGCAGAACCAAAATCGTTACTACCTTAGGCCCGGCAACTGACCGCGATAACAACCTGGAAAAGGTTATCGCCGCGGGCGCAAACGTAGTACGTATGAACTTCTCTCACGGCACCCCGGAAGATCATCAGCTCCGTGCCGACAAAGTGCGTGAGATTGCGGCAAAACTGGGCCGTCATGTGGCCATCCTCGGCGACCTCCAGGGACCAAAAATTCGCGTATCGACCTTCAAAGAAGGCAAAATTTTCCTCAACGTCGGCGATAAATTCCTGCTCGACGCAAACCTTGGCAAAGGCGAAGGCGACAAAGAGAAAGTCGGGATCGACTATAAAGGCCTGCCGGCGGACGTCGTGCCGGGCGATATCTTATTGCTCGACGATGGTCGCGTGCAGCTGAAAGTCCTCGAAGTTCAGGGGATGAAAGTTTTCACTGAAGTGACCGTCGGCGGCCCGTTGTCCAACAACAAAGGGATCAACAAGCTGGGCGGCGGCCTGTCTGCCGAAGCGCTGACCGACAAAGATAAAGCTGATATCGTCACCGCCGCTAAAATCGGCGTCGACTACCTGGCCGTCTCTTTCCCGCGCTGCGGCGAAGACCTGAACTACGCCCGTCGCCTGGCGCGCGATGCCGGCTGCGATGCGAAAATCGTCGCCAAAGTTGAGCGTGCCGAAGCGGTTTGCGATCAGGATGCGATGGACGACGTGATCCTCGCCTCCGATGTGGTAATGGTTGCCCGTGGCGACCTCGGCGTCGAGATCGGCGATCCTGAGCTGGTGGGCATCCAGAAAGCGCTGATCCGTCGTGCCCGTCAGCTGAACCGTTCCGTCATCACCGCCACCCAGATGATGGAGTCGATGATCACCAACCCGATGCCGACTCGCGCGGAAGTGATGGACGTGGCCAACGCCGTGCTGGATGGTACCGATGCGGTGATGCTCTCCGCGGAGACCGCTGCCGGTCAGTATCCTTCGGAAACCGTGGCCGCGATGGCGCGCGTGTGTCTGGGCGCGGAAAAAATCCCTAGCCTCAACGTCTCCAAACACCGTCTGGACGTCCAGTTCGACAACGTGGAAGAAGCAATTGCCATGTCGGCGATGTATGCCGCCAACCACCTGAAAGGCATCACCGCCATCATCACCATGACCGAATCGGGCCGTACCGCGCTGATGACTTCGCGCATTAGCTCCGGTCTGCCGATTTTCGCCCTCTCCCGTCACGAGCGCACCCTGAACCTGACCGCCCTCTACCGCGGGGTGACGCCGGTGTTCTTCGACAGCCAGAATGACGGGGTGGCCGCCGCGCACGACGCCGTCAATCTGCTGCGGGACAAAGGCTATCTGGTCTCCGGCGACCTCGTGGTCGTTACCCAGGGTGACGTGATGAGCACCATCGGCAGCACCAACACCACCCGTATCCTCACCGTCGAGTAAGCACGGTAGAGATAAAAAAGCCTCCTGACGGAGGCTTTTTTTATTTCTTTTTCGGGAACAGCTCTTTGCGTTTATAGGGCTCGATTTCACCCGGCTTGCGCGTTTTCAGCAGCTTCAGGATCCAGGTATACTGCTCGGTGTGCGGCTTAACAAACACTTCCACTTCTTCGTTCATCCGCCGGGCGATGGTCGTATCGTCAGCGTCCAGCAGATCGTCCATCGGCGGGCGCACCAGCACCGTCAGGCGGTGCGTCTTGCCATCGTAGACCGGGAACAGCGGTACGACGCGGGCGCGGCATACTTTCATTAAGCGGCCAATCGCCGGCAGCGTGGCCTTGTAGGTGGCAAAGAAATCCACAAACTCGCTGTGTTCGGCGCCGTGATCCTGATCGGGCAGATAGTAGCCCCAGTAGCCCTGGCGCACCGACTGAATAAACGGTTTGATCCCATCGTTGCGCGCGTGCATACGCCCGCCAAAACGACGACGCACGGTATTCCACACGTAATCGAACACCGGGTTACCCTGGTTATGGAACATCGCCGCCATCTTCTGCCCGCCGGAGGCCATCAGCATCGCCGGGATATCCACACCCCATGCATGCGGAACGAGAAAAATCACCTTCTCATTATTGCGCTGCATCTCGTCGATGATCGCTTTCCCCTGCCAGTCAACGCGGGCAAGGATTTTCTGCGGATCGCGCAGGCCCAGCTCGGCCATCATCACCATCGCCTGCGGCGCCGAGGCATACATGGCGTCGATAATCGCTTCCCGCTCGTACTCGCTTTTTTCCGGGAAGCAGTACAGCAAATTAATCTGCGCCCGGCGGCGCGAGCTTTTCGCCAGACGCCCTACCAGACGACCGAGTTTGCCGAGGAGCGGATCGCGAAAGGATGGCGGCGTCAGCGCAATACCGGCGAAGGCAAAGACCCCCAGCCAGGCGCCCCAGTAGCGCGGCAGTAAAAAGGATTTTTCAAACTTAGGGATAAACTCAATATTATTTTTTTTCGTTTCCATGCCCAATCCGCAGATCGACTGCTTAATCAAGATAATGGGATAGTGTAGCGAGACGTCGGGTATCCTACAAAAGAAAAAGCCGGCGCCCTGGGGCACCGGCTTTCCACTGACCGGTGGTTAGTCAAACCGCAGCTGCGGAACGACCTCTTTGACCTGCGCCAGATAGTCGGTCCGGTCGGAACCGCTCAGCCCTTCGGTACGCGGCAGCTTAGCCGTCAGCGGGTTGACCGCCTGCTGGTTGATCCACACTTCGTAGTGCAGGTGTGGCCCGGTAGAGCGTCCGGTATTCCCCGACAGCGCAATGCGATCCCCGCGCTTCACTTTCTGCCCCGGCTTCACTAACAGCTTACGCAGGTGCATGTAGCGAGTGGTATAGGTGCGGCCGTGGCGGATCGCGACGTAATACCCGGCAGCGCCGCTGCGTTTGGCCACGACTACTTCACCATCGCCCACCGCCAGCACTGGCGTTCCCTGCGGCATCGCGAAATCGACGCCACGGTGCGGCGCGACGCGGCCGGTGACCGGGTTCAGACGACGCGGATTAAAGTTAGAGGAGACGCGGAACTGACGCGCCGTTGGGAAGCGCATAAAGCCCTTCGCCAGACCCGTCCCGTTGCGGTCGTAGAATTTGCCGTCTTCGGCGCGGATGGCATAGTAATCCTTACCGTCAGAGCGAAGACGCACGCCGAGTAACTGGCTTTGCTCACGTTTGCCGTCGAGCATTTCGCGCGACATCAATACCGAGAATTCGTCGCCTTTCTTCAGCTTACGGAAATCCATCTGCCACTGCATGGCCTTGATCACCGCGCTGATTTCCGTGCTGGTCAGCCCGGCATCACGCGCGCTGGAGACAAAGCTGGCGCCGACGGTGCCCTTCAGCACGCTGTTGACCCAATCGCCTTTCTGCAGCTCGCTGCTCATTTTAAAACCGTTATCCACACGGGTATAGGTGCGGGTCTCGCGGCGGGACATCTCCCAGGTCAGGCTCTGCAGATCGCCGTCGGCGGTCAGGGTCCAGGAGAGCTGCTGGCCAATCTTCAGGTTGCGCAGCTCTTTATCGGCGGAGGAGAGCTGGGCGATATCGCCCATATCGATACCGTACTGGTTCAGAATACTGCTGAGCGTATCGCCGGTCGACACCACGTATTCGTGCCCGCCGGCATCGCTATCGGCTTTTTCGTCGAGCTCATCCTGAGGAATGGCTTCTTCTTCCTGCGGGGCCTGGTCGATCGGCTCGGAGGCTTCCGGCAGCAGGGAACGGATCTCGCTTTTTTCCAGTTCAATGGTTCTGACGATGGGGGCGGATTCCGGGTGGTAAATGTAGGGTCGCCAGACGGCGACCGCTAAGGTAAGAACGCTAAGCGACCCCAGCATGACGCGATGTGGTCGTGGCAGATTGTTGAATGCCTGAGTGACAGCGCGGGCTATCTGTTGCACGTATTCACTTCCTCGTTAATCTCCTTTCAGGCAGCTCGAATACTGATTCGCCAGTTGGGTGAGGAATTGCGGGTAACTCGTTTTACCCAGCGTAATTCCTGTCCCCAGTGGATCCAGGGTCCCCATGCGCACAGACGTGCCCCGGGCAACAGCTTCGATAACCGCTGGCCTGAACTGTGGCTCAGCAAAAACGCAAGTGGCTTTCTGCTCAACCAGTTGTGTTCTGATTTCGTGTAAACGCTGCGCACCGGGCTGTATTTCAGGGTTGACGGTAAAGTGCCCCAGCGAGGTCAAACCGTAGTGTTTTTCAAAGTAACCGTAGGCGTCATGAAAAACGAAATAGCCCTTCCCTTTCAGCGGTGCCAGCTCATTGCTCACCTGCTTGTCGGTCGCCGCCAGCGCGGTCTCGAACTGCTGCAGGTTGCTGTCGAGTTTGGCTCGACTCTGCGGCATAAGTTCCAATAATTTATCGTGGATTGCAACCGCCGAAAGCCGCGCTATCTCTGGGGATAACCACAGATGCATATTGTAAATACCGTGATGGTGATCGCCGTCACCTTTTTCTGCTGCGCCATGGCCATGACCATGGTGATCGTCATCGTCGTCCGCCCCGGTGATGAGCAGCGGTTTGACCCCATCCAGCTCGGCAATCGTCACCTTTTTATTCGCCGCAATGCTTTGCGTCGACTTATCCATAAAGGCTTCCATTTCCGGACCAATCCACACCACTAAGTCTGCGTTCTGTAAGCGTTTTACATCAGAAGGACGGAGGGAATAATCATGCTCGGAGGCGCCATCGGGCAGCAGCACCTGGGTCTCGGTCACCCCATCGGCGATGGCCGCCGCGATAAAGCCCAGCGGTTTCATAGAAGTCACCACGGCGGCGCTGGCCAGCGGTACCTGCGCGAACAAAAAAACAGCGCCAAGTCCAGCGCAAAGAAGCGTATTTTTATGTAACATAATGCGTCTAGTCATCGAAATAAGTGAGTGTGATGTGATATTATAACATTCACTAGCTTGTGCAACCCCTAAATTACTATGACAAACCTTGTAACGCTGGAAAATGTCTCGGTGGCCTTTGGCCAACGCCGCGTGTTGTCTGACATCTCGCTGGCTCTCACGCCAGGCAAAATCTTAACCCTGCTGGGCCCCAACGGCGCCGGCAAATCGACCCTTGTGCGGGTGGTTCTCGGGCTGGTAGCACCGACAGAGGGTGTTATCAAGCGTGACGCACGCCTGCGCATCGGCTATGTGCCGCAGAAACTGCATCTGGACGCCACGCTGCCGCTGACCGTCAGCCGCTTCCTGCGTTTGCGCCCGGGCACCCGTAAAGACGACATCCTGCCGGCGCTGAAGCGCGTGCAGGCGGGGCATCTGATCGATGCGCCGATGCAAAAGCTCTCCGGCGGCGAAACGCAGCGCGTACTGCTGGCCCGCGCCCTGCTCAACCGTCCGCAGCTGCTGGTGCTGGATGAACCGACCCAGGGTGTTGACGTCAACGGCCAGGTGGCGCTCTACGATCTTATCAACCAGCTGCGCCATGAACTGGACTGCGCGGTGCTAATGGTATCCCACGATCTGCATCTGGTGATGGCCAAAACCGACGAAGTTCTGTGCCTGAACCAGCATATCTGCTGCTCTGGCGCACCGGAGGTGGTCTCCATGCACCCGGAGTTTATCTCCATGTTCGGCCCGCGCGGCGCGGAACAGCTGGGGATATACCGCCACCACCATAATCACCGCCACGACCTTCAGGGGCGAATTGTACTGCGTCGGGGAAACAGCCGCTAATGATTGAACTTCTGTTACCTGGCTGGCTTGCCGGGATGATGCTGGCCTGCGCCGCTGGTCCGCTGGGCTCCTTTGTGGTCTGGCGCCGCATGTCTTATTTCGGCGACACGCTGGCGCATGCGTCTCTGCTCGGCGTCGCTTTCGGTTTATTGCTTAACGTCAATCCGTTCTATGCGGTGATCGCCGTGACCCTGCTGCTGGCTGGCGGGCTGGTGTGGCTGGAAAAACGACCGCATCTGGCGATCGATACCCTGCTGGGCATCATGGCGCACAGCGCGCTGTCCCTGGGGCTGGTGGTGGTCAGTCTGATGTCTAACGTCCGCGTCGATCTGATGGCGTACCTGTTCGGCGATCTGCTGGCGGTTACGCCGCAGGACCTGATCGCCATTGCCATTGGCGTGATGATTGTGATTGGCATTCTGCTCTGGCAGTGGCGGAATCTGCTGGCGATGACCATCAGTCCGGACCTGGCGTTTGTCGACGGCGTGAAGCTGCAGCGGGTCAAGCTGCTGTTGATGCTGGTCACCGCCCTGACTATCGGCGTGGCGATGAAGTTCGTCGGGGCGCTGATCATTACTTCCCTGCTGATTATCCCGGCCGCCACCGCCCGCCGTTTTGCCCGCACGCCGGAGCAGATGGCCGCCGTGGCGGTGGGCGTGGGCATGCTGGCCGTTACCGGCGGGTTAACCTTCTCGGCTTTCTACGATACCCCGGCCGGGCCGTCGGTGGTGCTCTGCGCCGCGGTGCTGTTTATTCTCAGCATGACGAAAAAAGCCGCCAGCTGAAAATGAAAAAGCC
>NZ_GL882770.1:154432-156170 GCF_000195655.1 Klebsiella sp. MS 92-3 | reverse complement strand
AAGCCCGGTCACGCTGCTGACCGGGCTTCACCATAAACTGCTCAACCGCAACGCGCTACGGCATTTCCGGCGGCGTAATCCCGAAATGATTCCAGGCGCGCACCGTCGCCATTCTTCCCCGCGGCGTACGCTGCAGAAAGCCCTGCTGAATTAAGTAGGGCTCCAGTACATCTTCAATGGTTTCCCGCTCTTCGCCAATCGCGGCGGCGAGGTTATCCAGCCCCACCGGGCCGCCAAAGAACTTATCTATCACCGCCAGCAGCAGCTTACGGTCCATATAGTCGAACCCTTCCGCATCGACGTTAAGCATATCCAGCGCCTGGGCGGCAATATCGGCGGAGATGGTGCCGTCGTGGCGCACTTCCGCAAAGTCACGCACCCGGCGCAGCAGACGGTTGGCAATACGCGGCGTGCCGCGTGAACGGCGGGCTACTTCCAGCGCGCCCTCGTCGCTCATCTCCAGCCCCATATGGCGGGCGCTGCGGCTGACAATATGCTGCAGATCGGGGATCTGATAGAACTCCAGACGCTGCACGATGCCAAAGCGGTCGCGCAGCGGCGAGGTCAACGAACCGGCGCGGGTGGTGGCGCCGATCAGGGTAAACGGCGGCAGATCGATCTTGATGGAACGCGCCGCGGGACCTTCGCCAATCATAATATCCAGCTGGTAGTCTTCCATTGCCGGATAGAGCACCTCTTCCACCACCGGCGAGAGGCGATGGATCTCATCGATAAACAGAACATCGTGCGGTTCGAGGTTGGTGAGCATCGCGGCGAGATCGCCCGCCTTCTCCAGCACCGGGCCGGAGGTGGTACGCAGATTCACCCCCATTTCATTGGCGACGATATTGGCCAGGGTGGTTTTCCCCAACCCTGGCGGGCCAAAAATCAGCAGGTGATCGAGGGCGTCGCCGCGCAGCTTCGCCGCCTGGATAAAGATCTCCATCTGCGAACGCACCTGCGGCTGGCCGACATACTCTGCCAGCAATTTTGGGCGGATGGCGCGGTCAGCGGCCTCTTCAAAGCCGCTGCTGTCTGCCGATACCAGCCGGTCTGCTTCAATCATCCCTTACCTCACAACGCAGCGCGCAGCGCTTCGCGAATTAGCGTTTCACTGTTGGCGTCCGGACGCGCGATCTTGCTGACCATCCGGCTGGCCTCCTGCGGTTTATAGCCCAGCGCGACCAGCGCGGCAACCGCTTCCTGCTCGGCATCGTCCGCCGTTGGGCCTGCCGGCGAGGTCAGCACCAGATCGGCCGCCGGGGTGAACAGGTCGCCGTGCAGCCCTTTGAAGCGATCTTTCATCTCAACGATCAGACGTTCAGCGGTTTTTTTGCCAATCCCCGGCAGCTTCACCAGCGAGGCGACCTCTTCCCGTTCAACGGCGTTGACGAACTGCTGCGCCGACATGCCGGAGAGGATCGCCAGCGCCAGCTTGGGCCCCACGCCGTTGGTTTTAATCAGCTCTTTAAACAGGGTACGTTCCTGTTTGTTGTTAAACCCATACAGCAGCTGGGCATCTTCACGTACCACAAAGTGGGTGAAGACGATCGCCTCCTGCCCGGCCTCCGGCAGCTCATAGAAGCAGGTCATTGGCATATGCACTTCATAGCCGACGCCCGCCGTTTCCAGCAACACCAGCGGGGGTTGTTTTTCGAGAATGATGCCTCTGAGTCTGCCTATCACGTGGGGCTCCTGCGTTATGGTCTAAGTATCTGGCGGTATCATAAAAAAAGGG
>NZ_GL882770.1:145051-154275 GCF_000195655.1 Klebsiella sp. MS 92-3 | reverse complement strand
GCCTGATTTGCGATTATCGTAAGCGCCCCCGCGCCAGATTGAGCCGGGTCTCGCTGATCTGAGCGGCATTCTGGCTGACATGGCAATGGGTGATGGCGATCGCCAGCGCATCCGCCGCATCCGCCTGCGGATTGGCGGGCAGCTTGAGCAAGGTGCGCACCATATGCTGGACCTGGCTCTTTTCGGCGCTGCCAATCCCGACAACGGTCTGCTTGACCTGACGGGCGGCGTATTCAAACACCGGCAGCGCCTGATTGGTCGCTGCGACGATCGCCACCCCGCGCGCCTGCCCGAGCTTTAACGCCGAGTCGGCATTCTTGGCCATAAAGACCTGCTCAATGGCGAAATAGTCGGGCTGGAACTGGGTGATGATCTCCGTCACCCCGGCGTAGATCAGCTTCAGCCGCGACGGCAGATCGTCCACTTTGGTGCGGATGCATCCGCTGCCCAGGTAGCTCAGCTGCCGCCCAACCTGGCGGATCACGCCATAACCGGTAACGCGCGACCCCGGGTCAATGCCGAGAATAATAGCCATCACGCGCCTCCGGTTAACCGTGGATGCGGCTGCATCACAGGGTGGCTGCGACCTCGTCGGAGATCTCGCCGTTATGGTACACTTCCTGCACGTCGTCGCAGTCTTCCAGCATATCGATCAGACGCAGCAGCTTCGGCGCCGTCTCGGCATCCATATCCGCTTTGGTGGACGGAATCATTGAGACTTCGGCAGCGTCGGCTTTCAGGCCGGCGGCTTCCAGCGCGTCGCGCACAGCGCCCATCTCTTCCCAGGCGGTGTAGACGTCGATGGCGCCGTCGTCATAGGTCACCACGTCTTCTGCGCCTGCTTCCAGCGCCGCTTCCATGATAGTGTCTTCATCGCCTTTCTCGAAGGAGATAACGCCTTTCTTGCTGAACAGGTAGGAGACGGAACCGTCGGTGCCGAGGTTACCCCCGGTTTTGGTGAAGGCGTGACGCACTTCCGCAACGGTACGGTTACGGTTGTCGGACAGACATTCCACCATCACCGCGGTACCGCCAGGGCCGTAGCCTTCATAAATGATGGTTTCCATGTTCGCGTCTTCATCGCCGCCGACGCCGCGCGCGATGGCGCGGTTCAGGGTGTCGCGAGTCATGTTGTTAGACAGCGCTTTATCAACGGCCGCACGCAGACGCGGGTTGGAAGCCGGATCGCCGCCGCCCAGACGCGCGGCGGTGACCAGCTCGCGAATGATTTTCGTAAAGATTTTACCGCGTTTGGCATCCTGTGCCGCTTTGCGGTGTTTGGTGTTGGCCCATTTACTATGACCTGCCATAAAAAACTCTCCAAAAAGCGCGCCCTTTCAGGCGGCGTTAATTACAAATTCTTCAATCGCCTGCCGGTTGCTCCACGACTTGGTCAGCGCAGCGGCTTCCGTCGCGCTGACCCAGCGATAGGCCAGATGTTCGGTGAAAGTAATCTCCCGCTCATGAGGCAGCGCAAGACAGAACCAGAATTCCGTATTGCGCTCTACACCCGGCGCATAGCGATGACGCAAATGAGAAAATATCTCGAACTCCACCGTGCGCTGACAGTCGATTAAGGTCAGTTGCTCGCAGGCAACGTCAATGGCGACCTCTTCCTTTACTTCACGCGCGGCGGCCTGCAGCGCGGTCTCTCCAGCTTCCAGGCTGCCGGTGACCGACTGCCAGAACGCGGGATCGTCGCGCCGCTGCAACATCAGCACCCGTTTCGTATCTTCGGCGTAAATGACCACCAGCACCGAAACGGGCAGCTTAAATGACATATTACTTGTTCTCCAGAGACGCTTTTGCCTCTTTCTCCACAACCTGAATACCCAGTTCACCGAGCGCCGCCGGATTGGCGAAGCTTGGCGCTTCGGTCATCAGGCAGGCGGCCGCGGTGGTTTTCGGGAAAGCGATAACGTCGCGGATGTTATCGGTACCGGTCAGCAGCATGGTCAGACGGTCAAGACCGAAGGCCAGACCCGCATGCGGCGGCGTACCGTACTTCAGCGCATCCAGCAGGAAGCCGAATTTCTCACGCTGTTCCTGTTCGTTAATGCCAAGAATACCAAATACGGTCTGCTGCATCTCGCCGCGGTGGATACGCACCGAACCGCCGCCGACTTCATAACCGTTAATGACCATATCGTAGGCGTTGGCCACAGCCTCTTCCGGCGCGGCTTTCAGCTCATCCGCGGTCATATCTTTCGGCGAGGTGAACGGATGGTGCATCGCCGTCAGGCCGCCTTCGCCGTCGTCTTCGAACATCGGGAAGTCGATCACCCACAGCGGCGCCCATTTGCTCTCGTCAGTCAGACTCAGGTCTTTACCCAGCTTCAGACGCAGCGCGCCCAGCGCGTCGGCCACTACTTTCTTGTTGTCGGCGCCGAAGAAGATCATGTCTCCATCCTGCGCGCCGGTGCGGTCAAGGATCGCTTCCACGATTTCAGCGGTCAGGAATTTGGCCACCGGGCTGTTGATCCCGTCCATGCCTTTGGCACGCTCGGTCACTTTAATATAGGCCAGCCCTTTCGCGCCGTAGATCTTCACAAAGTTGCCGTATTCGTCAATCAGCTTGCGGGTCAGAGAGGCCCCGCCCGGGACGCGCAGGGCCGCCACGCGCCCTTTCGGATCGTTGGCCGGGCCGGCAAAGACCGCGAATTCCACAGACTTCAGCAGGTCGGCGACGTCCACCAGCTCCATCGGGTTACGCAGATCCGGTTTATCGGAGCCATAGCGACGTTCGGCTTCGGCGAAGGTCATGATCGGGAACTCGCCCAGGTCGACGCCTTTCACTTCCAGCCACAGCTGACGCACCATCGCCTCCATGATCTCACGCACCTGCGGCGCGGTCATAAAGGAGGTTTCCACGTCGATCTGGGTGAATTCAGGCTGACGGTCGGCACGCAGGTCTTCATCGCGGAAACATTTAACGATCTGATAATAGCGATCGAAGCCGGACATCATCAGCAGCTGTTTGAACAGCTGCGGCGACTGCGGCAGCGCGTAGAATTTGCCTTTGTGCACGCGGGAAGGCACGAGGTAATCGCGGGCGCCTTCCGGGGTGGCTTTAGTCAGCATCGGGGTTTCGATGTCGAGGAAGCCATGGTCGTCCATAAAGCGGCGCACAAAGCTGGTAATTTTCGCGCGGGTTTTCAGGCGCTGCGCCATCTCCGGACGACGCAGGTCGAGGTAGCGGTATTTCAGACGCGCTTCTTCGGTGTTGACGTGATTGGAGTCCAGCGGCAGCGATTCTGAGCGGTTAATGATCGTCAGATCGGAAGCCAGCACTTCGATAGCGCCGGTGGCCATGTCCGCGTTGATGTTTTTCTCTTCACGCGCGCGAACGGTGCCAGTGACCTGAATGCAGAACTCATTACGCAGTTCAGAGGCTAACTTCAACGCATCCGCACGATCCGGATCGAAAAACACCTGAACGATGCCTTCGCGGTCGCGCATATCGATAAAAATGAGGCTACCGAGATCGCGACGGCGGTTGACCCAACCACACAGAGTCACCTGCTGCCCAACGTGGGACTGTCGAAGCTGTCCGCAATATTCTGTACGCATGAGATATCCCTTAACTTAGCCGTCGGCGGATTGTCGTCTGCCCTGCAGGCGACGAGGTCGCAGCTTTAGCTGATGTCACAACTGAATGAAAAAAGGCGGCTATTATACTGGAAATTCTGTCGTTCGATAAGTCCGACGCACGATGTACGCTGCTTTGCTGCGCGCTTAACGTCCACACTCACATAAATTAACAAAATTTGTTACTCTTTTGCTGAAGCCGCAAAGGTATTGTAGCCGCCTGACAACAGATGAAGATACGGGGATACCATGTTAGAACTCAATGCAAAAAACACGGCGCTGGTGGTAATCGATCTGCAGGAAGGCATTCTGCCTTTCGCCGGCGGCCCGCATCGGGCTGACGAGGTGGTGGCGCGCGCCGCTCGCCTGGCAGACAAGTGCCGGCAACAGGGTTCGCCGGTCATCATGGTCCGCGTGGGCTGGTCGGCCGATTTCGCCGAAGCGCTGAAACAGCCTGTCGACGCTCAGGCCGGGGCGCATACGCTGCCCGAAAACTGGTGGACCTACCCGGCCACGCTGGGTAAGCAGGAGAGCGATATCGAAGTGACCAAACGCCAGTGGGGCGCGTTCTATGGCACCGACCTTGAGCTTCAGCTGCGCCGCCGCGGGATCGACACCATTATTCTCTGCGGCATCTCCACCAACATCGGCGTCGAATCCACCGCCCGCAATGCCTGGGAGCTGGGTTTTAACCTGGTCATCGCTGAAGATGCCTGCAGCGCCGCCTCCGCCGAACAGCATCAGGGCAGCATGACGCATATTTTCCCGCGCATCGGCCGGGTGCGCAGTACCGAGGAGATCCTCACGGCGCTATGATTTATATTGGGCTTCCCCAGTGGTCGCACCCGAAATGGGTGCGCCTTGGCATCACCAGCCTTGAAGAGTACGCCCGCCACTTTAACTGCGTGGAGGGCAACACCACCCTGTATGCGCTACCGAAGCCGGAGATTGTCGCCCGCTGGTACGAACAGACTCACGATGACTTCCGCTTCTGCTTCAAATTTCCGGCCACCATCTCGCACCAGGCCGCCCTGCGCCATTGCGACGAGTTAAGCAGTGAATTTTTTGCCCGCCTGGCGCCGCTGGCCTCGCGCATCGGCCAGTACTGGCTGCAGCTGCCGGCGACGTTCGGTCCTCGCGATCTCCCCGCGCTATGGCATTTTCTCGACGGACTGCCGAAGGATTTCACCTACGGCGTCGAAGTTCGTCATCCCGAGTTTTTCGCCAAAGGGGAAGCGGAACAGCAGCTCAACCGCGGGCTGCACGAGCGTAACGTCAACCGCGTGATCCTCGACAGCCGCCCGGTCCATAGCGCTGCGGCCACCAGTCCGGCGATGATCGATGCCCAACAAAAGAAACCGAAGGTGCCGGTACATGCGGTGATGACCGCCCGGCAGCCAATGGTGCGCTTTATCGGCGGTGACGATATGGCCCATAACCGGGAACTGTTTCGCGTCTGGCTTCAGACCCTGGCGAAGTGGCATCAGTCGGGGACCCCGTGGTTGTTCCTGCATACCCCGGACATTGCTTTCGCCCCGGCGCTGGTGGATACCCTGTGGGGTGACCTGCGCGCTGCCCTGCCGGCGGCAGGAAATGCGCCGTCGATTCCGCAGCAATCTTCTCTTTTCTGATATCCTGCTATCATATCCGGAGCCATCTGCCAGAGTTAAAGGGAGTTTTCGTATGGTCAGCGCGCTGTATGCCGTTTTAGGTGCGTTATTGTTAGTGAAGTTCTCATTTGACGTGGTGCGTCTGCGCACCCAATACCATGTAGGCTACGGTGACGGCGGCTTTAGCGAGCTGCAGGTTGCCATCCGCGTTCACGGCAATGCCGTCGAATATGTGCCGATTGGCCTCATTTTGCTGTTATTTATGGAGATGAACGGCGCTCAGACCTGGATGGTGCACGTTTGCGGGATTTTATTGATTGTCGGGCGACTGATGCACTCCTGGGGCTTTCATCACCGCGTCTACTACTGGCGCCGCTCCGGCATGAGCGCCACCTGGTGCGCGTTGTTGCTAATGGTGCTGGCCAATCTTTGGTATATGCCCTGGGAGTTGGTTTTCTCCCTCCGTTAGCGCACAATACGCCGTTTTCGTTTTTTCGGGTTTAACGTTATGTCTCACCGCGATACGCTTTTTTCCGCGCCGATTGCCAGCCTCGGCGACTGGACCTTTGATGAACGGGTTGCTGAAGTCTTCCCCGATATGATCCAGCGTTCTGTGCCCGGCTACTCCAATATCATCTCGATGATCGGCATGCTGGCCGAGCGCTTCGTTCAGCCCAACACTCAGGTTTACGATCTTGGCTGTTCGCTGGGCGCCGCCACCCTCTCCGTGCGCCGCAATATTAGCCATCCGGGCTGTCGCATTATCGCTATCGATAACTCTCCCGCGATGGTGGAGCGCTGCCGTCGCCATATTGACGCTTATAAAGCGCCGACGCCGGTCGAAGTGATTGAAGGGGATATCCGCGACGTGACCATTGAAAACGCCTCGCTGGTGATCCTGAACTTTACTATTCAGTTCCTTGAGCCGGGCGATCGCCAGGCGATCCTCAATAAAGTCTATCAGGGGCTGAATCCGGGCGGCGCGCTGGTGCTCTCGGAAAAATTCAGCTTCGAAGACGCCCACGTTGGCGAACTGTTGTTCAATATGCATCATGACTTTAAGCGCGCCAACGGCTACAGCGAACTGGAGATCAGCCAGAAACGCAGCATGCTGGAAAATGTGATGCTGACGGACTCTGTCGAAACCCATAAAGCCCGCCTGCGTCAGGCTGGGTTTGAACATGCCGAACTGTGGTTCCAGTGCTTTAACTTTGGCTCGCTGGTGGCTGTTAAAGCCGGGGAGCAGGCATGATCGACTTCAGTAACTTCTATCAGCTGATCGCCAAAAGCCCGCTGTCTCACTGGCTGGAGACGCTGCCTGCCCAGGTAGCCGCCTGGCAGCGCGATGCCCTGCACGGCAAGTTTCGTGAATGGGAGCGCGCCGTAGAATTTCTGCCGGAGCTAACGCCCTGGCGTCTGGATCTTCTGCACAGCGTCACCGCCGAGAGCGAAACGCCGCTCAGCGAAGGCCATCAGCGGCGGATCGAAAATCTGCTTAAAAACCTGATGCCGTGGCGCAAAGGCCCTTATTCGCTGTACGGCATCAATATCGATACCGAATGGCGATCCGACTGGAAATGGGAGCGCGTTCTGCCGCACCTGTCCGATCTCACTGGCCGGACTATCCTCGACGTGGGCTGCGGCAGCGGCTATCACATGTGGCGGATGATCGGCGCCGGCGCACATCTGGCGGTCGGTATCGATCCCACCCAGCTGTTCCTGTGCCAGTTTGAAGCGGTGCGTAAGCTGCTCGGTAACGACCAGCGGGCGCATTTGCTGCCGCTGGGCATCGAGCAGCTGCCGGCGCTGGAGGCCTTCGACACCGTGTTCTCGATGGGCGTGCTCTACCACCGCCGCTCGCCGCTGGACCATCTGTGGCAGCTGAAAGATCAGCTGGCGCCAGGGGGCGAGCTGGTGCTGGAGACGCTGGTGGTTGAAGGAGATGAAAATACGGTGCTGGTTCCGGGCGACCGCTATGCGCAAATGCGCAACGTCTATTTTATCCCCTCGGCGGCGGCCCTGAAAATGTGGCTGGAGAAGTGCGGGTTTATTGACGTGCGCATCGTCGACGCCTGCGTCACCTCGACAGAGGAGCAGCGACGCACCGAATGGATGACGACCGAATCGCTGGCCGATTTCCTCGACCCACAGGATCAGCGCAAAACGGTGGAAGGCTATCCGGCGCCATTACGGGCTGTGATCATTGCCACCAAACCGGAAACCCAGCAGTCGCTGGCGAAAAAAGCGAGATAAAAAAAGGCCCCTGTTTAATGGGCAGGGGCCTGGTACGGGCAATCATCATATTGGGCGACATGATGTGCAGCAAAAAACCGTTTAACTTCTCCAGGCGGAGATAATCCTTTTCATCTCCGCCACCGCTGCGCCATTCACGGCGTAGCGTCTGTATTCATCGGCATCGGGATCGGCTGACATCGAAACGCCCGGATGACGAAAGCGCATTTCCGACGGCAACCAGTGGCCAGCCGAGCTATGGACCTCTTTCACCCCCGCCTGCAGAAACAGCGGCAGGTTCGCGGCGCGGACTCCCGCACCGGCCATAATGATTGGAGTATCCCCTGCGGCAATAAGTTCCGTAATTAATGAAATACCTTTCTCCGCCGAGGATTGCTGACCGGAAGTCAGGATACGTTTAACCCCCAGCGTCCCCAGCGTTTTCCAGGCCTGACGCGGGTCAGCGCACAGATCGAACGCGCGATGAAAGGTCACCGCCAGCGGCCCCGCCGCGGCCATTATTTTTTTCATCCGCGGGATATCGACCTGGCCATCAGCATCCAGCACGCCGGTCACCAGCCCGGGAAAGCCCAGATCCCGCACCATGCGAATATCGTTAAGCATCGCGGCGAACTCTTCCTCGGTGTAGCAGAAATCGCCGCCGCGCGGGCGAACGATCGGATGCACCGGGAGAGTAATCGCCTCGCGGGCCGAGACCAGCACCCCATAAGAGGGGGTTAATCCCCCTTCCTGCGGCGCGGCGCAGAGCTCAATACGATCGGCGCCGCAGCGCTCAGCCTCCCGGGCGCACGCCACGCTGTAGCAACACACTTCCAGTACCGCCATTCCTCTCTCCCTGATCCAGACAACCTTTGCAGCATGTCACAATTTCACGCGGCAGACGCCGCGCGGCTTCACACTGTTACGTATCGGCTTGCTCGCTGGCGACGATTTGTTCAATAGACCACGGATGAAATTTGACCGTCACGCTGCCGTCGGTCACCGCCAGGGTAGGATTCGGCAGGCGCTCATGCTCCCCTTTCGGCGAGCTGGTTTTGACCACGATCCCCGGCTGGCTGAGTCCGTCATCGGCCAGAAGCGCCAGAGCGCGGGCATTTAAGGTTGCCGGATCGCCGGGCAGGACGATTTCGATATGCTCCCAGCCTTCATGGGGATAACGCTTTTCACCCGGCCACGGCAGCTCAACGATATGGAAGCGCCAGTGCGCCACGCAGACCGGCTCCGCCAGTTTGAACAGGCAAATGGGCCGGCCGTTGATCATATTCTCCGACAGCAGGGTGCCGCACTGCTCCAGACCGCGGCGCCAGCGTTCCGCAGTGGTATTCTGATGACAGCGCAGGGAGATATGGTCGGCGTCGAGCCCGGCGATCTCCAGTCCCAGTCGCGCAGTGAAGCGCTGAAGCGCATCGGAAAATCGCGGGAGATCCGCCGTAATATCGGCCAGTTGTTCATTTTGCTGCCAGTTTGCCATGGGTTTGCTCGTCAATAATGCTCGTCAGTAATGAAAAGGTAATTTACCGTGTTTCGGCCTGCGGACCAACCGCCGCCCCGCTGATGGGCAACTGACCGGCGATGGATTGCGCACGCCGCCGCGCCGCGCGCAATGCTGACGGACGGGGACAAATGCAGTATACTCCCGCCCTAATTTGTCCACATTATGGCGCCGCCTCCCTCGGGGGCAGGCGCATTACACGTAAGGTATTCCGGTGAATATTCAGGCTCTTCTCTCAGAAAAAGTCAGCCAGGCCCTGATCGCGGCAGGCGCGCCCGCCC
>NZ_GL882770.1:143202-144915 GCF_000195655.1 Klebsiella sp. MS 92-3 | reverse complement strand
GCGCGGCGGGCGCGCCTGCCGATTGCGAACCCCAGGTCCGCCAGTCAGCAAAAGTTCAGTTCGGCGACTATCAGGCCAACGGCGTGATGGCTGTCGCCAAAAAGCTGGGTATGGCGCCGCGACAACTTGCAGAGCAGGTACTGTCTCATCTTGACCTCAACGGCATTGCCAACAAGGTTGAAATCGCCGGGCCGGGCTTTATCAATATTTTCCTCGACCCCGCGTTTCTGGCGGACAACGTCAACCGCGCGCTGCAGTCTGAGCGCCTGGGCGTCACGAAACCGCAGGCGCAGACTATCGTCGTCGACTACTCGGCACCCAACGTAGCGAAAGAGATGCACGTCGGCCATCTGCGTTCGACCATCATTGGCGATGCTTCAGTCCGTACCCTGGAGTTCCTGGGTCATAAGGTGATCCGCGCCAACCACGTCGGCGACTGGGGCACCCAGTTCGGGATGCTGATCGCGTATCTGGAAAAACAGCAGCAGGAAAACGCCGGCGAGATGGCCCTGGCCGACCTCGAAGGTTTCTATCGCGAAGCGAAAAAGCACTATGACGAAGACGAAGCCTTCGCCGAGCGCGCGCGCAGCTACGTGGTTAAGCTGCAGGGCGGTGATGAGTATTTCCTACAGATGTGGCGTAAGCTGGTCGACATCACCATGTCGCAAAACCAGATCACCTACGATCGCCTGAATGTGACCCTGACCCGCGATGACGTGATGGGTGAGAGCCTGTACAACCCGATGCTGCCGGGGATCGTCGCCGATCTGAAAGCCAAAGGGCTGGCGGTTGAGAGCGAAGGCGCTACCGTGGTCTTCCTTGATGAGTACAAAAACAAGGAAGGCGAACCGATGGGCGTCATCATCCAGAAAAAGGATGGCGGCTACCTCTATACCACCACCGATATCGCCTGTGCGAAGTATCGCTATGAAACGCTGCACGCCGACCGCGTGCTCTACTACATCGACTCTCGTCAGCACCAGCACCTGATGCAGGCGTGGACCATCGTGCGCAAGGCAGGCTACGTGCCGGACTCCGTGCCGCTGGAGCACCATATGTTCGGTATGATGCTGGGGAAAGACGGCAAGCCGTTTAAAACCCGCGCCGGCGGTACCGTGAAGCTGGCGGATCTGCTGGACGAAGCGCTGGAGCGCGCCCGTCGCCTGGTGGCCGAGAAGAACCCGGATATGTCGGCTGACGAGCTGGAAAATCTGGCGAAAGTGGTGGGTATCGGCGCGGTTAAATATGCCGACCTGTCGAAAAACCGCACCACCGACTACGTCTTCGACTGGGATAATATGCTGGCGTTCGAAGGCAACACCGCGCCGTATATGCAGTATGCCTATACCCGCGTGCTCTCCGTGTTCCGCAAAGCCGGCATCGACGAAAACGCGATGATCGACGCGCCGGTGGTCATCGCCGAAGATCGCGAAGCTCAGCTGGCCGCGCGCCTGCTGCAGTTTGAAGAGACCCTCTCCGTGGTCGCTCGCGAAGGGACGCCGCACGTGATGTGCGCCTACCTCTACGATCTGGCGGGCCTGTTCTCCGGCTTCTACGAGCACTGCCCGATCCTCAGCGCGGAAAGCGAAGAGACCCGCAACAGCCGTCTGAAGCTGGCGCTGCTCACGGCGAAAACCCTCAAGCTGGGTCTCGATACCCTCGGTATCGAAACCGTCGAGCGTATGTAACAAGCAACCCCGCGGAAGCCGGGGT
>NZ_GL882770.1:135392-143084 GCF_000195655.1 Klebsiella sp. MS 92-3 | reverse complement strand
AAGCCGGGTTAGTTTTATTCGGCGCCTCGCCAGCGGGGCGCCCTGCTCAGAAGTACTTGCGTAGATACTCCGTCAGACAAAGGATCGCCATCGCCTGACCGTAGGGCATCGAGGTAAGCGGGATCTGGCGATAAAAGTCGAGGTCTGACCCCATCCCGGTGCCAAATGAGGTCTGCAGCAGCTCCCCCTGCGGCGAAATATTCTGCACAATTCCGCGAATCGCTTTTTCAGCCACCCCGGCGTAGTGCTGCCCGACGTAACGCTTGCGCACCGCTTTGAGAATGCCGTAGGCAAAGCCGGCGGTCGCCGAGGCCTCAAGATAAGAGTGCGGGTCGTCCAGCAAGGTATGCCACAGGCCGCTGTCGTCCTGGCATTTTGCCAAGGCGGCAATCTGTGCGTCGAGGACTGTAATCAGATAGCGCCGTACCGCGTTCCCCTCGGGGAGATCCACCAGTTCCAGAAAATCCGGGATCACCATGGTGAGCCAGCTGTTGCCCCGCGCCCAACGCGCCCGGGCAAAGTTATGCCGCCCCTCATAGTTCCAGCCGTGAAACCACAGCCCGGTCTCCCGGTCCATCAGGTTCTGCACATGGAGCAGGAACTGGTAGGTTGCCTCCTCCACATACTGGGGGCGGTTAAGCAGCTTGCCAATTTTGGCTAACGGCAACACGGTCATCATCAGCGTGTCATCCCACATTTGCTGATGGTTCTCCTCCGCCAGAGTCATGTGCTGCATACCGCCCTGCTCGGTGCGCGGCATCTCGTGCATCGCCCACTCCGCCCAGCTCTCCAGCCACGGCAGATACGCCATACGGCCGGTCTCTTCAAAGCGGTAAGCCAGGGTCAGAAACGGGGCCATAGTATTGACGTTTTTGGTCGTTGCTCCCTCGGCGAAGCGGTCGGCAAACCAGCGATCGATGATATCACGCATCTCGATATCGCCGGTTTGCTGGTAATACTGATAGATGCCGTACAGCCCAACGCCGTGGGTCCACTCCCATCCGGCCCACCCTTTGGTATCGATCACGCGCCCGTCATCCAGGCGTAGTAAAAATTGCCCGCTCTCATCCTTAATATTCACCAGGTTTTGCGTCACGTTGCGGATCAGCGCCTGCAGTTCGCTGCGGGCGATAAAACGCTCAGGCTGACGCAGTAATGGGCTATGTTTGACCGGCCAAACTTTCATGTTGTTAACCTCGGGTATATGTCGAATTCAAAGCGCCGCCCTTAATGAGCGCCGGGGCAGCAGGTTTATGACGATTCAGATAGCCAATATTGTTATTGCCCCACAGACAGTCGTAAGGCATCCCCGCCAGCAGCTCGACCACCGCACGGTGTTCCGCACTGGTCTGTTCCGACTGAGCGTAGCCGAGCTCGCGCATTCTGAGGGTCTCGCTGCGCAGGACGCTGTGGGTGTGCAGGTTGAGTTTGAAGCGCAGCGAGACGAGGAAGCCGCAGGCTAACACCACCAGAGTGCCGACGCTGAGGATCAGCAGAATGGTATGGCTGACCCCTTCAGGCTGTATTTTTTGCCCGGAAACAAACCCCGACAACTGCATAATGATCCCCACCAGCATCACCGCCCCCGCCTGCGAGGCTTTGCGGGTCAGGGTCATGATGCCGGCAAAAATCCCCTCCCGGCGCTGGCCGGTGATCGCTTCGTCGACGTCGGCAATATAGGTGTAGGTATTCCACGGTACGTAATTTATCCCGCCGCGTCCCAGTCCGGCGACAGCAGAGATGAGCAGCAATAAGGAATAGACGTCGCTCAGTCCGGCGTAATAGAGCAGCGCGTAGGAGAGTGAGCTCAGGCCAAACAGGACCACCACCATGCGGTACGACGGCGCGGGGCCAAAACGAATGCACAGCGGGATCATGGCGATTACCGCAATAAACTGGAAGATGGCCATCGTCCCCAGCAGGTTCGAGGCGACGGCGGCTTCCTGCATCAGAACAAAGACCACGTAATAGGTAAACACGGCATTGAAGACGTCCTGGGCGATATAGCCCCCCAGATACATGCCGAGGTGCTGGCGGAAAATTTTTATCCGCAGCGTAGAACTCAGCTCAATCACCAGGCGATTGAGGCTCTGAGCAAGGGTTAAGTTTTGTTTTTCCGCTTCCGCCCGCAGGGCCGCTTCCGACCACGCCTCCCGCGGTCGTTCCCAGGTGAAACACCAGACCAGAGTCAGCATCACCGCGCACAGCACCGAGAACACCAGACTGGCATAGAAGAACGAGCTGGCATTATCTTTGCCGAGCCAGGAGAGAAGGATCCCCGGCAGGAAGGAGGCTAAAATCGCCGACATCTGCGCCATCGAAATGCGCGCGCCGGAGAATTTGGTTTTCTGTTTAAAGTCATCGGTCATCTCCGGCACCAGCGTCTCATAGGGCACCAGAATCATGGTATAGACCATATCAAACAGCAGATAGGTCGCCAGGTAGTACCAGAAGCCCATCTCGCCGACCCACATCGCTGAATAGCTGAATACGCAGGGGATGCCGAGCAGAATAAAGAATTTTCTGCGGCCGAAGCGCTTACCAAGCCAGGTGGTGCCAAAGTTATCGGTGAGAAAGCCCATCAGCGGGCTTACCACCGCGTCCAGCACGCGGGCGGCAGCAAAAATAAGCGTGGCCTCAATCGGGGTCAGTCCGCAAAAGGTCGTGTAAAAGTAGAGCAGCCATGCGGCGGTTAACGCCGTCGTGCCGGCGCCGAGAAAATCGCCCGCGCCGTAGGCCAGATAGTTAGCCAGTCCAATTTTTCGTGTTTTCATCGCCGTGATCCTGTGTCTTTTTTTTAAAAGAACGCCGACAATCGTTCCGGATTTGCCACCGGAAGGGAGTGGGTACCTGGCTACACTAAAAGCTGTGAAAGGAGGTTACCTTTGTACTTTTGCCACGGAACAGTCGCCGGTGGCAAAATGACAAAGAGATGACGTCGCCACTTCACTCATTTATAAAACAGCATTTCTTTTTAATCAAAAGTCAGGTTCATTGATGTGATCTAGCTGGAAGGTCGCCGACTAACGAACAGGCTCGCAAATCCCGGGATCGGCCCTTGCGCAGTCGGGGAAACAGGAGTAAAGAATGGAAGAAAGGGTTATTCCGCGTATCTCAAGGAGGCCAGATGCCTTATACCCATCTGCTGGTTGCCGTCGCGCCAACGCCGGAGAGTCAGGTATTAATTAAAAAAGCGGTGTCGATAGCCCGCCCCGTTAACGCGAAGGTGAGCTTAATCACTCTCGCTACGGATCCGGAGCTGTATAACCAGTTCGCCGCACCGATGATGGAAAATCTGCGCGAAGTGATGCAGGAAGAGACGCGGGAGTTTCTCAATGAGCTGGCTCGCCACGCGGACTACCCAATAGAAAGAATGACCATCGCCTGCGGCGAGCTAGGCCATCATATTAAGGACTTCTGCCGGTCGCACCGTGTTGATCTGGTGATCTGCGGCAATCACAACCATTCCCTCTTCTCACGCGCCACCTGCTCGGCGAAAAGTATCGTCGGCAGCTGCGGCGTTGATGTCCTGTTGGTTTCCCTTGAAAAGGGCTAACGCCGGTTAGCCCTTTTCCTGAACTAGGCCAGTTTAGGGAAGGTGGCTATCTTCCCCCGCAGACGGCTCTCCTCGCTGCGCGGTGAAATATGCTGCAGATCCTCGACAAAGCGCGCCTGCCAGTTATGAATATCATTTTCTCTGATCACGTCCAGCATCGCTGAATGACGGGCGATACGTTCCGCCAGCGGCATGCTGAGCGCGCGATCCAGCGCGGCGGCAACCTCGTCGCGATCGTAAGGATTGACGATCAGGGCGCTGGTCAGCTCCTGCGCCGCCCCGGCAAACTGCGACAGGACCAGTACGCCAGGGTTATCCGGATCCTGCGCCGCGACGTACTCCTTCGCCACCAGGTTCATACCATCGCGTAGCGGCGTCACCAGCCCGACGTCAGAGTAGCGGAAGACCTTCATCAGCAGCTTACGATCAAAATGCTGGTTCAGATAGTAGAGCGGTGTCCAGCCAAGCTGACCAAACTGTCCGTTGATGCGTCCGGCTGCGGTTTCCAGCTGGTGGCGGATATCCTGATAGGCCTGCACATCGCCGCGGGAGGTCGGCGCGATCTGGGTATAACGGATTTTGCCGTGGTGCTGAGGGTACTTCTCGAGCAGCGTCTCGTAGGCGAGGAATCGCTCCGGCAACCCTTTCGAATAGTCAAGACGCTCCACGGAGAAGATATTCTTCACATTTTTCAGCTCGTTCTTCAGCTGGGCCAGCTTCGGCGGCAGCGGACCTTTAGCGTTGCGCGTAATTTCGTCCGGATCGATCCCTATCGGATAAACCTCGGTACTGAACGCCTTACCCCATGCCTGATAGCGTTTATCGCCGAGGTCGGATAGGCGAGTCTGCATAGCAATGCTGTCGAGAAAAGCGGTTCTGTCGCTTTCGGTCTGGAAGCCCAGCAGATCGTAATCGCACAGTTGCTCCAGCAGCTCAGCGTGCGGCGGCAGAGCGTTAAAAATCTCCGGCGTCGGGAACGGAATATGTAAGAAAAACCCGATGCGATTGTTCACTCCGCGCTTACGCAGCTCGCTGGCGAAGGGCAGAAGATGGTAATCATGGATCCACAGCGTATCGTCTGGCTCAATCAGCGGCAGAAGCTTGTCCGCCAGCATGGCGTTAACCCGCAGATATCCCTCCCAGGCTTCGCGCTGAAAGCTGACCAGATCAAGGCGATAGTGGAAAGCCGGCCACAGCACGGCGTTAGAGAACTGGTTGTAGTATTCATCATGGTCCCGTTCATTAAGGTTGAACGACGCCCATGAAATATTCCCGCGGGAGACCTGCTTGAGCGGCTGCTGGTCATCGCCAATCTCGCCGCTCCAGCCAAACCACAGACCCCCCGCCGCTCTCAGTGCCCCCAGGATGCCGACGGCCAGACCGCCAGCGCTCGATTTTTTATCGTCCGGTAAGGCGATACGGTTAGAGACTACGACTAAACGACTCATGGTCATCCCTCCTTTCGGTTTGCGCGTCATACGCCAGATGTTGCAACCACGTCCTTACAGCGGCGGCATCCGCCAACCGCCAGTGCGCCTGAGTTTCCCCGGCGCCAACTTTTACCGACATTCCCTGCAGTTGATTAACGACGCTGAATCCCGCCTCGTCGGTCAAATCATCGCCGACAAAAACCGGTTCGCGGCCGGCGAATGGCGCCTCCTGCATGAACGCGGTAATCGCCTCCCCTTTGTTGACGCCGCGGGGTTTAATCTCCACCACGCACTTGCCAAGCTGTAACGCCAGCAGCGGATAGCGCTGAACAATCCGCTGCGCCAGCTCCAGCACGGCGCTCTGCTGCTGCGGGGCCTGGCGATAGTGGAGCGCGAAAGCCATCTCTTTACTCTCCAGCTCACATCCCGGGAGCGCTTCCAGCGCCGACGTCAGCTCAGCCGCGATCTCATCGCGCAGCGCTGTCGGCAGAGAGACGATGTAGGTTTTACCATTGATATCACGGCGCTCGGCCCCGTGAACGCCGGCCAGCGGTAGCCGCCAGGGATGGGTTAGCGCGTCAAGTTCAGCCATTGAGCGCCCTGAAATCAATGCCACCGCGCCCCCCTGCTGCTGGGCCAGCGCATTGAGCGCCTGCAGCGTGCTGTCGGGTATCACCACCTGATCGGGGTGCGGCTGGATATCGGCAAGAGTACCGTCGAGGTCAAAGAAAAAAGCGTAGTTTCCGGTTAGCGCAGGCGGTACAGATATCTGGTTATCCACCCTGTTTCCTCCTTATCATGGCCAGCCGAAGCTGGTTGTTAATTATATGTGAGCCATGTAAGTATAGACAGTGTGACCAACCTCGCCATTTTTGATAGTTACCGCCAGCGAAACGGGCGCTGGCGGCAATTACTCTGTAAACTAAAAAGTTCGGTTTAAATTCAGGCCGCACGTTTGGCTTTTTGTTTGTAGCGGTCGAAGATCACCGCCGCCAGCAGGATCACCCCTCGCACGACGTATTGTGAGAATGGCGAGATATTCAGCAGGTTCATCGCATTTTCCACGGTTCCGAGGATCAGGATCCCGGCCACCACGTAGGAGATCTTGCCGATCCCGCCCTTCAGCGACACCCCGCCCAGCACGCAGGCCGAAATAACAATCAGCTCATAGCCAATCGAGGTCATCGGCTGGCCGCTGGTCATCCGCGACGCCAGAATGATACCCGCTGCGGCCGATACCAGACCGGAGAGCACAAAGATAATAATCTTGGTGCGCACCACCGGGACGCCGGCCAGGCGCGCCGCCTCTTCATTGCCGCCAATAGCCAGCGTATTACGGCCAAAGGTGGTTTTGTTTAGTAATAATCCGAAAACCACCAGGCAGGCGACGGTCAGCCAGATCGGCGCTGGCAGACCAAACCAGTTGGCGTAGCCGAGGGTGAAGAAACGTTCATCTTCGATCCCCACCGCTTTGCCGTCGGAGATAATATAGGCCAGGCCGCGGACAATCTGCATGGTGGCCAGCGTGGTGATCAGCGCGTTGATCTTAAGGCGCGCAATGACAAAGCCGTTAACCAGGCCACTAAGCGCCCCCAGCAACAGGCCTGCGGCGATCCCCAGCCACAGGCTTTCGCTGAGATTAATCACCACCGCGGTGGTGACCCCGGCGCAGGCGATAACCGACGCCACCGACAGGTCAAAATCGCCGGAGGCCAGGCAAAACAGCATGCCGCAGGCCACCATCCCGGACATCGAGATCGCCAGCCCCAGCCCTTTCATATTGACGAATGAAGCAAAGTTGGGCACAAAAATCACACAGCCGATAAACAGCACCGCAAACACCACCAGCATGCCAAACTGATCCCAGATGCGGGCAAAGCTAAAGGTTGAGCGGGTAGCCCCGGACGTAGTCACTGATGACATCATTTACTCCTTACTCAGGCGACAGCCTGGCTCACTGTTGGCATCGCAAGGCTTAACGCCTGCTGTTCATTGGCTTCTTCATGCAGCAGTTCGCCGGCGATTTGCCCTTCGCGCATCACCACGATGCGGTCAGCGACGCCCAGCACTTCCGGCAGGTCGCTGGAGGCAAACACCACGGCGACACCGGAGGCGGCGAGGCCATAGATCACATTGTAAATTTCATGTTTGGCGCCGACGTCGATGCCGCGGGTTGGCTCATCAAGCAGGATCACCTTCATCTCTTCCGACAGCCAGCGGCCAAGGATCGCTTTCTGCTGGTTGCCGCCCGACAGGTTCATAATCAGCTGTTCCGGGCCCGGCGTTTTAATATTCAGCGACTGGATATGTTGATCGGCGTTGTCCGCCTCCCAGGCGTTGTTGATCAGGCAGCCAGCGTGAATATGCTTGCGCCGGGCGCTGATATTGATGTTATCGCGCACGGAATGCACCGGAATAATCCCCTCCGCTTTACGATCCTCCGGGCACAGCATCATCCCGGCCTGGATGGCCTGGGCCGGTTTGCGAATGGAGACGGGCTGGCCATCGATATACACCTGACCGCCGGTTATCTGCGTGCCGCCAAACAGGCCTTTCATTAGTTCGCTGCGCCCGGCACCCACCAGTCCGAACAAACCGACAATTTCACCGCTGCGCACCGAGAGACTAACCGGCGTGCGCACGCCCGGCGCTTTGACCTCCTCCAGGCGCAGCCGCTCCTCGCCATAGGGGCGAGGGGGCCCGCCC
>NZ_GL882770.1:128329-135277 GCF_000195655.1 Klebsiella sp. MS 92-3 | reverse complement strand
GGGGGGGGGGGGGCTTCCAGCCATAAATATCGCCCAGATTGCGGCCTACCATTGCCTGGACCAGGGCGTCGTGGCTGACGCTCGGCATATCGTCAAAGGTGCAAACGTAGCGGCCATCTTTAAAGACGGTGATGGCATCGCTGAGGGCAAAAATCTCTTCCATCCGGTGTGAAACATAGATGATGACCCTTCCCTCCTCCCGCAACTCGCGGATGACGCGAAACAGGTTGTCGATCTCTCTGGCGGAGAGCGAGCTGGTCGGCTCATCGAACGCGATAATCTTGGCGTTACGCGCCAGCGCTTTGGCAATCTCCACCATCTGCCATTGACCAATGGAGAGATATTTCAGCGGCGTCTCCGGGTCGATATCCAGACCCAGATGCTCCAGCTGCAGGCGGGCCTCATAGTTGAGCAGCGAGCGATTGACGATGCCGCCTCTGTGCGGCAGCTGACCGAGATAGATATTTTCGGCGACGGTCATCTCCGGGATCAGATGCAGCTCCTGGTAGATGATTGCCACGCCGGCATTCAGCGCCTCCATGGTATTGGCGAATGCCATCTGCTGGCCGCCGATCTGCAGATGACCCGCGGTCGGGATATAGTTGCCGCTGAGAATTTTCAACAGCGTCGATTTGCCTGCGCCATTTTCGCCCATCAGCGCGTGGATCTGTCCTGGATAGCAGTCAAAACTGATATCGGACAAGGCCTTTACGCCAGGGAACGTCATGGTGATGCCGCGAAATGAGAGATAAGGGGTAGACTGTTGCATAACGACTCCGCTCTTCTGCACTCAGACCCCGCGCCGCGGCGGGGGCCAGTTTAATCAGGCTGTTACAGCCCTTTTTTCGCCAGCTCTTCTTTGAAGTTATCGCGGGTAATCAGCACCACATCGGTCACCGCCGTGAACTTCGGCGGCTCGACGCCCTTGGTGACCCAGTTGTAGAGCATTTCGCTGGTTTTGTAGCCGTGGATATCCGGGCTTGGCAGCAGAGAACCATAGAAGCCGGTCGGCTGCGCCTTCGACAGTTCGTTGACGGCATCCACGCCGTTGATGCCGATGCCAATCACATCGGAAGCTTTAAAGCCCTGACCTTCGGTCGCGCGCACGCCGCCGAGGACGGTGTTGTCGTTCATCCCGACGATCAGCCAGTGTTTAACCTGCGGATGTTGGACCAGCATCGAGTTACCGGCGTCGAACGCTCCCGGGATATCGTTGGATTTTGTCGGCACGCGGTAGATTTGCGCGTCCGGGAAGCCGGCCGCCTTCAGGGCATCGATGGAGCCGGTGGTGCGACGGCGCGCGGTATCCAGCTCATCGGCGGTGATCGCCATTACGGCGGTGTCTTTGACATCCCAGCCGCGCTTTTGCATCTCTTTATAGAGTTCCTGCCCCTGACGGGCGCCAATTTCGCTCGCCGCCATCATCACCAGCGGTACGCTCTCCATCGGTTTGCCCTTCGCATTGACGAACTGGTCATCGACGGTAATCACCTTCATGTCATAGCCACGCGCTTTGGCGACAATCGCCGACCCGAGCTTGGGATCGGGGGTACAGATGACAAAGCCCTTCGCGCCGCTGGCCGCCAGGCTGTCAATGGCATTCAGGGTTTTCTCCCCATCCGGGACCGCAATTTTAATAACGTCAAAGCCTAAATCTTTTCCTGCTTTATCAGCAAATTTCCACTCAGTCTGAAACCATGGCTCTTCCGGCTGTTTCACCAGAAAACCCAGTTTAAGATTTTCCGCCATAGCTGATTGTGACATAACCGCAGCGAGACCAATGGCCGCCAGCGCTTTAGTAAATTTGTGCATGGTAAACTCCAGCTTTAATTCGCTTTCATGTAGGGAAAAATCGGAATTAACAATTTAATCGTCATCAAAACAAGGCATTAGAAAAATCGCATTCCCCACTGCCGTTGTTAGAGTAGTAATACCCGGAAATTATTTCTCCATACGAGAGCATTATCACATCGCGGAATTACAGTAATTGCGTACATACATTTAGCAAAAAATGACATAAAAAATGACACAATTGTCATACAATTTTACCGGGGCATAGCAGGATCATCTATACCATCAGCAGGCTTATCCTTGTGTTGTCAGAGGATGTTTAACGGAGGGTTACAGCACTGTTATCATCAGCGATTGACGGCGCTGCTACGGGCGATCGCCTGTGCGCCACTCAAATGGCAACCCACCTCGCACCGCTTAGCCACATGGCCCGCTTAATATCGCGAAAAAACGGATCTTTGGCGTAATTTATTCCGAATAGAAAAAATATATTCCTCTTGATAAAAGCGCCTGCAACAAAAAATAAAAATAATGATCATCAACCTGAAACATTACTAATTAAATAACTTATTCCGTTCTCTTCTACGACGAATCTCGTAGTCAAATACTTATATCTTATAACCAATCTGAAACCAGCGAGCCCCTGCCAACGGCGCACAATCTCAGCCCTGGTAGTTTGCACAAATAATGGTGTAACAAAACGTAAATTACCGCGCTTGAGAGTTTTCTTAATTTCGTTGAGCGAGTATTCTTAAATCGTCGGCAAATGGAAAAAATACCCGACTCATACGGAATGTGTAGAGTTTTATTATTCTGCAACAGTGCCGCGTGTCACTATTTTATCTTGTAGTTATCCGCAGGATCCGCTGACGCGCACCAGTAACCCCTTCCCGGTTAATAAGGATATTTTTTATGGCAGTTCCAGGAATGGCACAAAAGCTAAACACCCAAATGAATCTTGAGTTTCACGCCTCTAACGTTTACCTGAACTTAAGTGAGTGGTGCGCCCGACATCGCTTCGACGGCGCCGCGACGTTTCTGCGCACCCGCGCGCAAAGCAGCATCACCCTCACTATGCGCGTATTTGACTACCTGAAAAAAGCCGGCAGCTGGCCGATCGTCAATCCCGACCACGCCTGTAACCCTGAGTGCACCTCGCTGGAAGATCTGTTTACCCAAACCCTGAGCGATTACCAACAGCGCAGTCGTCTGCTGAGCGGTCTCGCTCAGGAAGCCAAAGCGCAAAGCGATGACAGCACCTGGCGGTTTCTCACGCTGTTGGCGGAAGAGCAGCAGCAGGATGGCCTGCTATTGCAAAGCGTGCTTGAGGAAATTCGTAATGCCGATAAAGCCGGTCTCGGGATGGAGCAGACCGATCGGCGTCTGATGGCTATCGTTGGAGAAGCGCAGAAAGCGCATTAATCAAGCCGTTATCGCTCTGCCAGGGGGAGCGCGTCTGCGCTGCCCCGCCCGGTTTATTAATCCATTACGTCTATTTTTTCTTCCCTATTATTCCTTTCAAGAATAAAAAAGTTTTAACTCGATCCCATTCCCTCATCACCGTTACCCCATAAGGGGGATTAGTGAGCGCGGTCACTTTTTGACGAACCATAAAGAAATATAAAAACAGCGTTTCAAAAATATAAAACACGAGGTTTATTTTTTATGGCTAGATACACGGCTTCAGCCTCTGAAGGGCTGCAGGGAAGACCGATCTTGTTACGCCATCAGTTAGCCTACGGCGGCGGAAATCTGTTAGGGAGCGGCGCACTGGCGATAAGCGGCGCATGGCTACTCTATTTTTATACGACCTTTTGCGGCCTGACGCTGATCGAGGCCTCATTTATCTTCTCCGTCGCCAGCATCATTGACGCTATCAGCAACCCGCTGATGGGCTATCTGACGGATAATTTTGGCAAAACGCGCCTGGGCAAGCGCTTCGGCCGCCGGCGTTTCTTTCTGCTAATCGGTATTCCGCTGATGATGTTCTACCCGCTGCTGTGGGTGGAAGGCCTGAGTTTCTGGTACTACCTTAGCACCTATGTGGTGTTTGAGATCATCTACACCTCTATCATGGTGCCTTATGAAACGCTGGCGACAGAGATGACCGATGATTTCTCACTGCGTTCAAAACTGACCGGCTATAAAGCTATCTTTGGTAAGCTGGCCAACTTCCTCGCGGCGTTTATTCCCGGCCAGTTCATTCTGCTGTATGGCAAAGATTCTGCCACCCCTTTCTTCCTCACCGGTCTGACCTATGGCGCGATCCTGATCGTCGCTATTTCCTGCCTGTGGTTGTGCAGCTGGGAGCGTGAGCGCGGGGAAGAGGTGGAAACCAGCGCGAAAAAAGGACTGCTGAGCACCCTGCTGTCGCTGGCGAAAGATATGCGTTCGACTTTTTATCTACGCGTATTCCGCAAACATCTTGGTATGTACCTGTGCGGCTTTGGCGCGGAATGGCTGTTTGCCTCCATCTTCACCTATTTCGTGATCTTCGTTCTACAACACGATCCAGCGATGGTGGCCGGGCTGAACAGCCTGAACTCGATTCTGCAGCTGATCTCTACGGCGCTGTTTATCGGCCTGTGCGTGAAAAAGGGCTTCAGCAAACCCTATATCCTGGCGCTGGGGATCGTCATTTTCGCGGTTCTGCTGTATACCTCGCTGTGGTTTTTCCATCTACCGTCCGGCCTGGCGACAGTGCTGATGTTCGGCATTACCGTGCTGTTCGGCCTGGGTACCGGCGGGGTTTACTATATACCCTGGACCGTTTACACCTTCCTGGCCGATGTCGATGAGATCTACACCGGACGCCGGCGGGAAGGGATCTATGCCGGCGCCATGACCTTCTCAGGAAAAATTCTTCGCTCGATTGTGGTGTTCTCGATGGGGGCGATCCTGAGCTTCTACGGTTTCCAGTCAAAAGCGCACAGCCAACCGGAAAGCGCGGTGACCGCTATCGCAGTGGTATTCTGCGTCGGGGTGATCGCATTAGCCCTGGCCGCCATCGTCTTCAGCAAGCAGATGAAGCTGGACCGGAAGGCCCATCTGGTGGTGCTGCAGGAAGTCGCGCGGATAAAAGCGGGCGGCAAAATTAGCGATATTGCGCCGGACGTGCGGGTTATCGTGGAGGATCTGGTCGGCCATCGCTACGAAGAGTGCTGGGGCAACAGCAAATTGTTCAAAGATGCTGCCCCTGCGCCTGCGCAGAGCGTCGTTTCCCATTAAAGAAGAAGGCCCCGCCGGTATCCGGCGAGGCCTGGTATTAATGCGTTTCTTCCTGTGGAGTAAACTTCAGCTCAATCAACGCGATCGCTTTTTGCACCGCGCGAAGGGTCACCGGATCGGCAGAGGCCGGATGGCTGGCGAAGTCGATAGCTTTCAGCTGAGTGGTCATTTTTTCACGCACTTCCACCGGCGCAATGACGTCAATGACATCGAGGATCTGTTTGATAACCAGCTGGCAGGCAACCACATCGGAAACCAGCTCGTCGTGTTCGGTAAGATGTTGAGACATTAATTACTCCTTTTTTCAGGAGCGTAATAGTACCCTAAATCGTTAACGATAATAAAACCTGCCGTCGCAGGTTTTTTTATCTACCCTACTGGCTGGCGGGTCGTCTCCTGCCGCTTTGCACAGGATCACACTCTTGATGGCAGTGACAACATGAATACCGCGATCTCTTCCCGCGATGAACGTGCTTTTTCAGCGCCGGCGCTGCTGGTGGCCGGTGCCTTTTTTATGGAGTTTCTCGACGGGACGGTGATCGCCACCGCCCTGCCCGATATGGCGAGGGATTTTGGCGTCACCGCGGTCGAACTGAATATCGGCATCAGCGCCTATCTGATTACCCTTGCGGTCCTGATCCCGGCCAGCGGCTGGATCGCCGATCGCTTCGGCGCCCGGGCTATTTTTACTCTCGCCCTGGCGATCTTTACCCTTGCCTCGGTCTTCTGCGGCCTCTCCACCGAGGTGCATATCTTTGTCGCCATGCGTATCCTTCAGGGAGTCGGCGGCGCGCTGATGGTCCCCGTTGGTCGCCTTGCGGTGCTACGCACCACGCCGAAACACCAGCTGATCAAGGCCATCGCCACCCTGACCTGGCCGGCGCTGGTGGCCCCCATTATCGGCCCGCCTTTGGGCGGCTTTATAACCCGCTACGCCAGCTGGCACTGGATCTTCTTTATCAATGTCCCGCTGGGCCTTGCCGCCATCATCCTTTCGCTGCGCATTATCCCTGATATTCGCGAAACGGAACGGCGCTCCTTCGATCTCAGCGGATTTATCACTACCTCGGTCGCGATGGTCAGTCTGGTGACCGCGATGGAGCGGCTCGGCGATCGCCAGCCGCAGATCTGGCCGACGCTGGCTCTCGCCGCGCTTGGCTTCGGCTGTCTGTTATATTCCATTCGTCATTTCCGCCGGGCGGTGGCGCCTATGGTTCGTCTCGACGCCCTGCAGGTGCCGACGTTCCGGGTGACAATGTACGGCGGCTCGTTGTTCCGGGCCTCCATCAGCGCGGTGCCTTTTCTGCTCCCCCTGCTGTTCCAGGTGGGATTCGGTATGGATCCTTTTCATTCCGGCCTGCTGGTGCTGGCGGTGTTTGTCGGTAATTTAACCATTAAACCCGCCACCACACCGCTCATTCGCTGGCTGGGCTTTCGTCGGCTACTGCTGATCAATGGCGCGTTGAACGTCTGTTCGCTGCTGGCTTGCGCGCTGCTTACGCCGCAGACGCCGGTCTGGGCCATCATGCTGATCCTTTATCTCGGCGGGGTGTTTCGCTCAATCCAGTTTACCGGTGTAAGCACGCTGGCCTTTGCCGATGTCCCCGCCGCGCAGATGAGTGATGCCAATACGCTGTTCAGTACCGCGTCGCAGCTGGCGGTAGGGCTGGGGATCACGCTCGGGGCGATTGGCATTCGCCTGGGCGAGCAGGTCGGCGACTGGCTGCATCTTACTGAACTACCGGGGATCAGCTTCCGCCTGTCGTTTGTGTTTATCGCCTTGATCTGTCTGGTAGGGATGATCGACAGCCTGCATCTGGCCAAAACGGCCGGCAGCAGCGTGTCGGAGAAGAAGAAATAGAAGAAAAAATAAACGACGGAAGGGGCCGCGGGGGGCGGCCCGCGGGGGGGGGGGCGGGGGGGGGGGGG
>NZ_GL882770.1:117832-128245 GCF_000195655.1 Klebsiella sp. MS 92-3 | reverse complement strand
CCCTGATGACGGTTAAGCGACGATCTGGCGAACAAAGTCTTCGATTGCTTTATCCTGGCAGTTTTCGAAGAAGCACTGCTGGAAGCGTGGGCCGGAGACTGCGGTTTTCACCAGCTGCGGATCGATGGCGCGCAGGGTATCGAGGTAGTTCTCTTTTACTACTGCTGCTTTGACCTGGTTGAGGATCCCGGCATTGCGCACCTGCGGTTCTTTGCGCTCCGGCGGATAGCCTTCGCCGTTGCGGCCGGTAAAGGCTTTTTCAAAGATAAACCGCACATTCAGTTCGGCGCCCCAGCCGAAGCCTTTGGCAAACGGCAGCGACAGCGCATTACCGTTGTTGATCTGGGCAAACAGGAACGCATCCGCCGGATCGATACAGTAGCCGCAGACCACGCCCGGATGGATGTTCAGCGACATCAGCGCCCCCTGACCGGTACCGCAGCCGGTGACCACGAAGTCAACTGCTTTCGAATTCAGCAGAATACTGGCCATGATCCCAAGATGGATGTAGGTCAGATGATGATCGTTCTCATCGCTCATGCCGACGTTATAGACCGGGAATCCTTTTTCGTCGGCAACCGCGTTAAGCTCCTTGAGGATGATGGCGTTTTTGTTCGCCTGGCTGTTCTCCATCATCAGTGCAATCTTCATGGTTTACTCTCCTGAATGCTGTGCGGGCCTGCCCGCAGAATGTCATTGGCGTTGACTGCACTCTACTACCTTGAAAACAAACTTTCAAATTTTATGAAAAGTTGTTTTAAAATTTACGCAGTGCTTCACACTTTCGCAGGCTCCCCCTGTCTGTTGACCTCAGCCCTCTGCATGCTGGCGTATCCGCTTCGTCCTCCCTTACCACCCGCCGGCGACAAAATCCTGACCGCCCCAGGCAATAATGAATAATAAATTAAAAGCATTCTCATTTATTATTAAACTGCCAATGCGTGTTATTCCCATTAGCATTTTAAATAAAAGATTTTTAAATTTACTTTTTGCAAATAATTAAATAACAAATTATAGTGGCAGCCAATAACATCTATTATTTAATTCCAGGAGTGCAACGATGCTGAAAACGGACATGATTGACAAACTCAATGAACAGATGAATCTTGAACTCTATTCTTCTCTTCTTTATCAGCAGATGAGCGCCTGGTGCAGTTACCACAGTTTTGAAGGCGCCGCGGCCTTCCTGCGTCGCCATGCTCAGGAAGAGATGACCCATATGCAGCGCCTGTTCGACTATCTAACCGACACCGGCAGCCTGCCGCGGATCAACGCTATCGCCTCCCCGTTTGCCGAATATGCCTCACTCGACGAGCTGTTCCGCCAGACCTACGAGCATGAGCAGCTGATCACGCAAAAAATAAATGAACTGGCGCACGCGGCCATGACCAGCCAGGATTACCCGACCTTTAATTTCCTGCAGTGGTATGTTGCTGAACAGCATGAAGAAGAGAAATTATTTAAATCGGTGATCGATAAACTGACCCTCGCTGGAAAAAGCGGCGAAGGTCTGTACTTTATCGATAAAGAGCTGGCTACCCTCGACGCGCAGAATTAATCCCCCGCGCCGCGACAGTCCGTGTCGCGGCCCCCTTAATGTCGGCAGATCTTATTTTCTGCGGTAGTAAAACCTTCCTCTCTGGCAATAAATTTGCCTTTTTTCTCTAAAAACGCCACCAGCTGTGCGGCGCTTAGATTCTCTGCTGAACAGGTGTGAAACCGCGCCTCTTCGCCAAAGCGGCGGCGAATGGCGGCCTCCAGCGAGGCGACCGTCCAGGACTCACCCGAGGCGAGCATCATCTGTAAAACTTCATGACCATGAATAGAAGACATAACCCCTCCTGCAAAAACCGCCAGCTTAGGCCAGACCGTCAACCCGCGCCTTGCGCCAGCGCAGGCTTTCGCCCTCTTATTATGTAAACATTTCATTACACAACTTGTAATCCCGATTTGACGAAAGCCGTAATATCCCCTACTCTGCGCGGCATAATTTATTGTTATTTGCTGTAGGGATAGCGAAAAGCGTGAAAAACCGCACTCTGGGCAGTATTTTAATCGTAGCTGGCACCACCATCGGTGCAGGAATGTTGGCAATGCCATTGGCCGCAGCAGGCGTCGGCTTTACCGTCACGTTGGGTTTACTTTTCACCCTGTGGGCATTGATGTGCTATACCGCCCTTTTGCTGCTGGAAGTCTACCAGCATGTCCCTGCCGATATGGGGCTCGGTTCTCTGGCGGCGCGCTATCTGGGCCGTTATGGGCAGTGGGTTACCGGATTCTGCATGCTGTTTCTGCTGTACGCCCTCACGGCAGCCTATATCAGTGGCGCCGGTGAATTACTCGCTTCCAGCCTCAACCAGTGGCTGGACTGGCAGCTACCGCCGGCCGCAGGCGTACTGATCTTCACCCTCCTCGGCGGGGCGGTAGTGTGCATTGGCACCGCGCTGGTGGATCTGTTCAATCGCTTCCTGTTTAGCGCCAAAATCGTCTTCCTGGTGATTATGCTGGCCCTGCTGATGCCGCACATTCATCAGGTGAACCTGCTGACGCTGCCGGTTGAGCAAGGCCTGGCCCTGTCGGCCATTCCGGTGATTTTCACCTCCTTTGGTTTTCACGGCAGCGTCCCGAGCATCGTCAGCTATCTGGGGGGGGATATTCGCAAATTGCGCCGGGTATTTATCATCGGCAGCTTTATTCCGCTGGTGGCCTATATTTTCTGGCAGCTGGCGACGCTGGGCAGTATCGACGCCCCGGCCTTTACCGCCCTGCTGGCAAATAACGCTGGTCTGAACGGCCTGCTGGAGGCGATCCGCGAAGTGGTGGCGTCACCGCATGTGGAGCTGGCCGTTCACCTGTTTGCCGACCTTGCGCTGGCGACGTCATTCCTCGGCGTCTCGCTCGGCCTGTTTGATTATCTGGCGGATATGTTTCAGCGTAAAAACAGCGTCGGCGGGCGTCTGCAGAGCGGGATAATCACCTTCCTGCCGCCGCTGGCGTTCGCCCTGTTCTATCCCCGCGGTTTCGTCATGGCCCTCGGCTACGCCGGGGTGGCATTAGCCGTGCTGGCGCTGATAATGCCGGCCCTGCTGGTCATGAAGAGTCGTCGAGAGCATCCGCAGGCTACCTGGCGGGTCGCCGGCGGCGCACCGACGCTATGGCTGGTTCTGCTGTGCGGGATCGGCATCGTGGCTATTCAGTTCAGCATCGCTGCCGGGTTGTTGCCCGCGGTGGGATAAAAAAGGGGCCTGCTGGCCCCTTGTTCATTTCGCTAAGCAACACTGCTTATACTTTTTACCGCTGCCGCATGGGCAGGGATCGTTGCGTCCGACTTTCGCTTCATTTCTTATTGGCTGCGGGGCCTCTACCGGCTGCGGATTCGCTATCCAGTACTGGTAAAGCGCCAGCGCCGCCGGCGTGATACGCTCGATGCTGGCGATAAATTCATCCGCCGTCAGATTATCCAGCGCGCTAAACTGTTCTTCGCTGCCGTGGAGCGCGATAGCGTCCAGCTCCGGCTGGAGTTCAGCGGGCAACGTCGACCAGTCGCTCAGCGCCACGCCGCGCAGATAGCCAAAGCACCACTCCTCAACTATGGTCAGCTCCTGACCTTCCGCTTCGCGGGTGCCGAACAGCGGTTCGAACTGATCGGGATAAGACTCCAGCCGTTCGGCGATATCGCTCATATGCTGCAGCGTCAGATTGACAAAGCGATCGCGCTCGCGATCGTTGGCCCAGCGCGGGACATTATCCGCCCCGCCCCAAATCGCCAGCAGCCACTGAGCGGGTTCGATGTCGGTCGGCGCAGAGAGGATCGCCGTCAGCAGGCCATCCAGTTCAGAGACATCCAGAATGGCGCCTTCGGCGGCGTATTTCGCCAGAGTGTCATCCAGCCATTCCAGTTCGTTTTCGTTCAAAGGTCCGGTATTCATTCACAGGCTCGCATGGTAAAAATCGGGCCTACAGTAGCCGAATTGCCAACAGAAAGCCACCCGGCGATACCTATTGCGCCGGTGTCAACGATACGCGATCAGGCCAGGCCGCGCAGCGCCGACGCCACCTCACGACAGGCCTCCTCCCCTAACGAAAGCAAAGGACGGGGAAGCGAGTCTGGATCGCAGAGTCCGAGCACCGCTGCGGCGCTGGCTATCACTCGCAGGCTACCACCATAGCGATCAAAGCATCGCCATAGGGGGGCCAGCTGCTCATTCAGTGCCGCAGTCTGCGCCACATCGCCGCTACGTATGGCTCTTACCAGCGCAAGTGAGCAGCGGGGAAAGAGTCCGCCGCAGACCGAATACCAGGCTTCGCAGCCGGCCTGCAACCCGGCAGTGGCCCACGCATCGCCGCTGACGCCAAGCGTAACGCGAGAGGGAAGATGCTGACGCAGGGCCGCTACACGTTCGCTCGCCTGTGGCGCGGGCAGGCCGGGAATTTTAATCGAGGCAATGGCCGGCAAGGCGGCGATGCGCCCCTGCAGCTCATCCGCCAGCATTACGTGGGTAGTGCGGGGATTGTCATACAGGCAAACCGGCACCGAGACATGCCGGCAAACTTCTTCGTAAAAGGCAAAGATCTCCTCCGCGGAAAGCGGCTGATAGGACATCATCGGCAGTAATAACGCATCCGCCCCTGCCTCCTGAGCATCCTCCACCAGGCGTAGCACCTCGTTAGTCGCAATGGCGCCGACGCCGACCATCATCGGGATCGACCCCGCATGCGCCTTCGCCACCTGCACCACTCGTCTGCGCTGCTCACGGCTGAGATAAGCGTAGCTACCGGTTGAACCTAAGATGCCCAGAGAGTCGACTCCGGCATCGGTAAGACGGGCGAGAATACGAATAAACGCTTTTTCATCAAATTTTTGCTGATGCAAAGGTGTCAAAGGAAATGCGCAAAGTCCACTGAACATGCTGCCTCCGGCAGGCTGGGCTGAGAGTCCGTTTGATAGTAGCAAGGCGCGATCGTTTTGTCCTGGGACAAATGAGAAATTGACTGTAAGGCAAGAGTTAACCGAAAAACGCCGTGGCGTCAGGCTGGCGGGAAAGGTATCAGAAAGCGAAAGTACAGAAACAAAAAAACCACCCGTAGGTGGTTTCACGACACTGCTTATTGCTTTGATTATTCTGTATTTCCCAATGGTACCCGGAGCGGGACTTGAACCCGCACAGCGCGAACGCCGAGGGATTTTAAATCCCTTGTGTCTACCGATTCCACCATCCGGGCTCGGGATATAAAGTGGAGGCGCGTTCCGGAGTCGAACCGGACTAGACGGATTTGCAATCCGCTACATAACCGCTTTGCTAAC
The DNA here is from genome assembly GCF_000195655.1 of Klebsiella sp. MS 92-3. Lineage (NCBI taxonomy): Bacteria > Pseudomonadati > Pseudomonadota > Gammaproteobacteria > Enterobacterales > Enterobacteriaceae > Klebsiella > Klebsiella sp. MS 92-3. Next base: position 122,940 of record NZ_GL882770.1, on the reverse strand, counting down.
GCGCCTTTAATACTGAAGCACCCGCAACTGCCGATGCTGTTAATCTGGAGCGGGAAACGAGACTCGAACTCGCGACCCCGACCTTGGCAAGGGCGTGCTCTACCAACTGAGCTATTCCCGCATCATCAAGTTATTTGCTAATCACTTGATTTTGTTATCGTCTGGAAGACTGTGCCGCCGTTCGATGCGTTGCATTCTACTTATCTCTCGCGGTGAGTCAACGGTATTTTTCGCAACTTTGTATCGTTTGCTGAAAATAACGGCGAAACGATCACTGATCAAGCAAATCGCCGCGCGCCGCGTTCAAATACTGCAGCATCGACCACAGCGTCAGCACCGCCGCCACGAGGAAAAGCGCGATCCCGGCCCACTCCACCCACGGATAAGGACGCCACAGCATCCATACCAGGGCGGTCATCTGGGCGGTCGTTTTCACTTTGCCAATCCATGAGACCGCCACGCTGCTGCGTTTCCCCAGCTCCGCCATCCACTCACGCAGCGCGGAGATAATGATCTCACGGGCAATCATGGTCGCCGCCGGTAGCGTGACCCACCAGGTGTGATAGTGTTCGGCAACCAGCACCATGGCGATAGCCACCATGACTTTATCGGCAACCGGGTCGAGGAAGGCGCCAAAACGGGTGCTCTGATTCCAGCGACGAGCGAGGAAACCATCAAACCAGTCGGTTACCGCGGCAACAAAGAAGATCAGCGCGCAGGCAAACGGCGCCCAGCTAAAGGGCAGATAAAACGCCAGCACAAAAAACGGGATCAGGATGACGCGAAACAGAGTAAGCAACGTAGGGATATTAAATTGCATAGTGACGGGTAACTATCTGTTGTAAGTAAAAATTAGCCCTATGTTGCTACAGAGCCCCTAATGTTTCAACGAGTAGAAGATCTTTTCTGCCAGAGCGTGAGAGATGCCCGGTACTTTAGCAATTTCTTCGACGCTGGCCTGCTGTAGCCCCTGCAGCCCCCCCATATACTTCAGCAGCATCTGACGACGCTTCGGCCCCACCCCCTCGATAGTCTCAAGCGAGCTGGTGCTCTTCACTTTCGCCCGTTTTTTGCGATGCCCGGAGATCGCATGATCGTGCGATTCATCGCGAATATGCTGGATCACATGCAGGGCCGGCGAATCCGGCGGCAGGCTAAACCCTTCCCCTTCCGGCTCAAAGAATAACGTTTCCAGACCCGCTTTTCGATCGCTACCTTTCGCCACGCCCAGCAGCAGCGGATGATGTTTATCCCAGGGGACGTCCAGTTCAGCAAACACGGCTTTCGCCTGGGCCAGCTGTCCCTTGCCGCCGTCTATCAGGATCACATCCGGGATCTTGTTGTCATCAATCGCTTTACCATAGCGACGGCGCAGGACCTGATTCATCGCCGCATAGTCATCGCCAGGGGTAATGCCGGTGATGTTGTAGCGCCGATACTCCGCGCGCAGTGGGCCATTGCTGTCAAACACCACACAGGATGCTACGGTCTGTTCGCCCATGGTGTGGCTGATGTCAAAACACTCCATTCGCTTGACGGCCGGCAGCTCCAGTACGCTGGCCAGCGCCTGCAAACGCTGATGAATGGTCGATTGCTGAGACAATTTGGTCGTTAACGCTGTCGCGGCGTTGGTCCGCGCCAGCTTAAGATAACGCGCTCTGTCGCCGCGCGGCTTAGTCTGCACATTGATTCGACGACCCGCCAGCTCCGACAGCGAGTCGGCCAGCAGCGTCTTATCCCCAAGGTTAAAGTCGAGCAAAATCTCCCCCGGCAGCGTGCGCATTTGGCTGCCCTGCAGGTAGAACTGGCCGACAAAGGTCTCCACGACCTCTCCCAGCTCGGTGCCGCCCGGCACTTTCGGGAAGTAGCTTCGGCTGCCCAGCACTTTGCCCTGACGGATAAACAGCACATGCACGCAGGCCATGCCGGCATCGAAGGCGACGCCGATCACGTCGAGGTCGTCACCGGTGTTGGAGACAAACTGTTTCTCCGTCACGCGGCGGACGGCCTGAATCTGGTCGCGGATGCGCGCGGCCTCTTCGAACTCCAGGTTCTGGCTCGCCTTCTCCATCCGCGCGATGAGCTGGGTCAGCACCTGGTCATCCTTGCCGGCGAGAAACAGCCGCACATACTCTACCTGCTGAGCATACTCTTCTTCGCTGACCAGCCCGGCCACGCACGGCCCCAGGCAGCGACCAATCTGATACTGCAGACAGGGGCGGGAGCGATTGCGGTAGACGCTGTTTTCACACTGACGGATGGGAAAGATTTTCTGCAGCAGCGCCAGGGTCTCGCGCACGGCATAGCCGTTGGGAAAAGGACCAAAATATTCGCCCTTCGCATGTTTGGCGCCGCGATGCATCGCCAGACGCGGATGAGTATCGCCGCTGAGAAAAATAAAAGGATACGATTTATCGTCGCGTAACAGCACGTTGTAACGTGGCTGGTACAGCTTAATATAGTTGTGCTCAAGCAGCAGCGCTTCCGTCTCGGTGTGGGTGACGGTCACGTCGATTTGCGCGATAAGCGCTACCAGCGCTTCCGTTTTACGCGACGCAAGGTTGCTGCGGAAGTAGCTACTGAGCCGCTTTTTCAGATCTTTGGCTTTGCCAACATAGATGACGGTTCCGCCAGCATCATACATCCGATACACACCGGGTTGGCTGGTCACCGTTTTCAGGAAAGCTTTTGCGTCAAAAACATCACTCACTGGCTTGCTAACGACTCCGCATTACACAGGCCATGGCGAATTGCCAGGTGGGTCAGCTCGACATCGCCATGAATGTTTAATTTACTGAACATCCGATAGCGGTAGCTGTTAACCGTTTTAGGACTCAGATTTAGCTGCTCTGAGATCTCATTCACCTTCTGACCTTTGGTGATCATCAGCATAATCTGCAATTCGCGTTCAGACAAACTGGCAAACGGCGATTCTGTCTTTTCGGGTTCAATCTGACTTAACGCCATTTGCTGGGCAATATCGGAGGCAATATAGCGCTGCCCGGACGCGACGCAGCGGATGGCATTCACCACTTCCTGCGGCGCGGCGCCTTTACTGAGATAGCCTGCCGCGCCCGCCTGCATGACCTTGGCAGGTAAAGGATTCTCGGTATGCACGGTCAACATGATCACTTTGGTGCCCGCCACGGAGCGCGCGATTTTGCGCGTCGCTTCAAGACCACCGATCCCAGGCATGTTCATGTCCATCAGGACGACATCTGCGGAATTAGCCCGGCACCACTTGACGGCGTCCTCGCCGCAGCAGGCTTCGCCAGCGACTTTAATCCCTTTTATATCTTCCAGAATGCGTCGTATCCCTGCGCGCACCAGTTCGTGGTCATCAACAAGAAGAACGTTGATCAAAGGAATAATCTCCAGAATGAGGGATAACGCTACTGATACTTTATCTCCCACATATTACCGGGTTTTATTGCTATTTTAAAAGGCAAAAAAATGCCCTCGCCTCGATTTGGCTCTCATTTATGGCAATGTCTGTGCACACTAAGTGGAAAGTCATTGAGAACAGTCAGTTGCCCGGCTCTTATTTTTTAACAATACTCATACAGAAGGCACAAAAAACACAACAGATTACGTAGCGCATAAATACGAAGCAAAATATGTAACAATTATTAACGAGCTAAATAGATGGGGGAAATTATTGGCTTGCCGACGGCTATTACGTATTATCCGAAGCATAAAAACATTCACAGCTCAGATGAGAGAACAGAAATTAAGCACACCTTTTTTTTCTGTCGCTTGTGGTATACTGCGCGGCCTTCACATTGACTAGAGCGCAATAGCGCAGCGAGTAAACGAGGATATCGATGAGCACACCAGATTTTTCCACTGCAGAAAATAAGCAGGAACTGGCGCAGGAAGTCTCCTGCCTGAAAGCGATGATTACGCTGATGCTGCAGGCGATGGGCCAGGCGGATGCGGGGCGCGTGATTATTAAAATGGAAAAGCAGATTTCACAGATGGAAGATGAGGCTCAGGCCGCCGTATTCTCCAGCACCGTTAAGCAGATTAAACAAGCCTATCGGCAGTAATCCTGTGCCGGCTGAAAGTATCACTGACAGCCGGTATCACGTCTGACACGCAGAACGGCAGGCGCATTCAGATTAGCCCAGTCGCCACGGCGTAGCAGGCAATTTGCGTTTTATTCGGCGCATTAAATTTCCGCTGCATATTCTTCTGATGGAAATTCACCGTATTTTCCGAAATCGAGAGAATCATCGCCACCTCCGCCGAAGTCTTTCCTTCCGCCGTCCATTTGAGGATTTCCAGTTCGCGGCGGCTGAACTTCATCTCCGGCGGCATCACCATCTCATCTTCCAGACGCAGCAGCGTCAGCAAGCTTAGTTCAGTCAGCGTTCGCAGACGCAGCTCAAGCTCATCTTCAGGGTAACCGCCCGGCAGACGATTGTTCGCGGAGACAGAGAGAAATCCCTGAGCATGGTTTGGCAACGTCAGGCACTGCGTCACGCCCTTTTGCAGACCATGGTCACGCGCCCCGTCCCACAGTGCCGGCGCATCACGAAACAGGCTGTCGTTCCATGGCAGATGGCCACGCATAAAATTCTCCGGCCGTAACACAGGATCTATCGCGAAATAATTTTCTGCCTGATAGTGCGACATCCATGCGCGGGGGTAAGTCGACTGGAACGTAACGCGGGGGCGGGTGAAAGGCACCGGGTGGCGCACACAAAGCGTGTAGTAATCATATTCCAGCGCTTCGGTTTCACGTTGCAGGAGATTATAAACCTCCTCGCCGGTGGCCATGGACTGAAATTGGTGCAGCATATCCCGCCGCCAGCTGAAAAAATCATTGTCCCTCATAGCTGTGCAAATAACTCCTGATTGATAATCATTATTATAAATACAGAAAACTAACACATAAATCTTATTTATATGTATAAAATATCGTAGCTGTCGCATTTATTAGTCTGAAGGCTTGCCATTTTCCCGCTCGCCGCACAGAAACATAGCGTTTTTCTCCCATCATGTTCTACACCCTGCCAAGGGCGATGGGAAGCGGTGTATACGGCCGTGGGAGTCAATAGCGCAAAGACGTGTCGCGGGGGCGTTACCCCGCCGCGAGAGTGGGC
>NZ_GL882770.1:112602-117676 GCF_000195655.1 Klebsiella sp. MS 92-3 | reverse complement strand
GGCGGCTCCCGCGAAGCTGAGCCGCCGCGCCAGCCCATGCTTTACTGCATCAGGAATTTTTCAAGGAACTGACGGGTACGCGGCTGCTGGGGCGAAGCGAACAACGCTTTTGCCTCGCCTTGTTCGACAATGCGTCCCTGATCCATAAATATCGCCCGATCGGCAACGTCGCGGGCGAAACTCATTTCATGGGTCACGATCACCATGGTGCGTTTTTCCTGCGCCAGCTGACGGATGGTGTTGAGCACCTCCCCCACCAGCTCAGGATCGAGAGCCGAGGTGGGTTCATCAAACAGGATCACGTCCGGACGCATAGCCAGCGCGCGGGCAATAGCCACTCGCTGCTGCTGCCCGCCGGAGAGACGGCGCGGATAGCTATTCTCTTTTCCGCTGAGCCCCACCTTCGCCAGCAGTTCGCGCGCCCGCGCCATGGACTCCTGCTTATCTTCACCTTTTACGATGACCGGCCCTTCAATAATGTTCTCCAGCACCGTACGGTGGGGAAACAGATTAAAGTTCTGGAAGACAAAGCCGACGTGCTGGCGCAGCTGGCGAATGAGCCCTTTCTGCGGCCCGAGGCTGCGACCGGCGTCGATCGTCACATCGCCGACGCGGATAGTGCCGCTCTCCGGTTGCTCCAGCAGGTTGATGCTACGCAGCAGGGTGGTTTTGCCCGAGCCGCTGGGGCCGATGATCGCCACCACTTCCCCTTTCTGTACCTCCAGGTCGATACCATGGAGCACCGTCTGGCCATGGAATTTTTTTACCAGGCTTTTCACTTCTATCGCACTCATTTCGGATCACGCTCCTGGCGGTTCAGCTGGTTTTCAAAATAATTCTGCAGCGAGGAGAGCACTGTCGCCATTACCCAGTAGATCAGGGAAGCCGCCAGATACATAGTGAAGACCTCCAGGGTTCGCGAGGTGATTAGCTGCGCCTGACGAAACAGCTCCGGCACCTGGATCGTTGCCGCCAGCGAGGTATCTTTTACCAGGCTGATAAAACTGTTCGACAGCGGCGGCAAAGCGACCCGCGCCGCCTGGGGTAAAATGGCCCGACGCATCGTCTGCCAGGGCGTCATACCGATACTGGCCGCCGCTTCCCATTGCCCTTTATCAATCGAGGCGATGGCCGCGCGCAGCGTTTCCGCCGCATAGGCCGCAGTATTCAACGACAGGCCGATCATCGCCGCCGGGATCGGGTCAAGCTCAATGCCGAACTGCGGCAAGCCGTAGTAGATCATAAACAGCTGGGCGATAAGCGGCGTGCCGCGGAAAATGGAGATATACATGCGCGCCAGCCATTTTACCGGCCAGACTGGCGACATGCGCATCAGCGCCAGGATAAAGCCCAGCACCAGGCCGAAAAACATCCCGCCAATGCTCAGCTGCAGCGTAAAGACGGCCCCTTTCAGCAGAAAAGGGGCGGAATCAATGACCAGTTGGATACTTTCTTGCATGCTGTCGTTTCTGTATTAGAGGTGAGGATGATAGGCAAACAGCGCCGGCGCTCCGCCGGTGTGGACGAACAGTATCGGCCCTTCATCCTTAAAGCGCTTCTGCGTGATGCCGTCGATAAGCCCGGCCATCGCTTTGCCGGTATAGACCGGGTCGAGCAAAATACCTTCCAGCTGCGCCAGCAGCTTCACGGCGGCCATCCCATCTTCGTTTGGCGTACCGTATCCTGGGGCAAAGTAGTCATCCCACAGTATAATTTCAGCCTTCGCCTGTAGCTCGAGACTGTTGGCCACGGCCTGCTGCAGCGCCTCCACTTTCGGCAACTGGTCAGCGACCGAGCGCGACACGGTCACCCCAATCAGTTCCGCCTGCGGCATCAGCTGTTCAAGGCCGACCGCCAATCCGGCATGGGTGCCGGCGCTGCCGGAGGCGACCACGACTGACGAGATCGCCACCGCGTCTTCGCACTGCTGGCTGATTTCCAGTGCGCTTTCCACATAGCCTAACGCGCCGAGGGCATTGGAGCCGCCGACCGGAATAACATACGGACGATACCCCTGCGCCTCAATGCGGGTCGCCAGCTCATCGAGCTGCGCGGCGGGATCGGTCAGGGCATCACACATCTCAACCTGGGTGTTAAAGAGATCCAGCAGCAGACGGTTGCCATTGCTCAGATAGTTCTCCGCCCGGGTGCCGATGGGATTTTCCAGTAGCGCCACGCAATGCAGTCCCAGTTTCGCAGCGACTGCCGCCGTCTGACGCACATGGTTAGACTGGATCGCGCCGGCGGTGATTAAGGTATCCGCGCCCTCGCGCAGCGCATCGGCGGCGAGAAACTCCAGCTTACGCAGTTTGTTGCCCCCCATCGCCAGCGGCGTCGTATCATCACGTTTAATAAAAATTTCGCGCCCAAGGTGATCGGACAGACGCGGGAGATACTCCAGCGGCGTCGGCGCGCCGATCAATTCCAGGCGCGGAAAGCGGGTTAAGTTTTGCAGTGACATGGCCCCTCCTGACTCAGTTATGCTTCATTATGCACACAGTTACGCGCTAAATAAAAAAAGGCGCTTCCAGGAGCGCCTTTTTTCACCGCTGTCCGTTATTTCGTCACGTCAGCGCCAAACCATTTCTCGGACAGCGCCTTCAGGCTGCCATCTTTCTGCATGTCTGCAATCGCGCCATCTACCGCTTTCAGCAGGTCGTCGTTGCCTTTACGCAGCGCAACGCCAGCTTCCTGACGAGAGAAGGCTTCGCCGGTTACCGCCAGCGTATTGTTGGTTTTCTTCACCAGATCCAACGCCGCCAGACGGTCTACCAGAATGGCGTCAATACGGCCTACACGCAGATCCTGGTATTTGGTGGGATCGTCATCATAGGTACGGACATCCACGCCCTGGACATTCTGACGCAGCCACTCTTCATAGTTAGTGCCCAGTCCGACGCCCACTTTCTTGCCTTTCAGATCCGCCGCGGTTTTAATCGCGCCTTCGTTACCCTTCTTCACCAGCGCCTGCACGCCGGAGACGGTATATGGGGTGGAGAAATCGTATTTCTTCTTACGTTCGTCAGAGATAGTGACCTGGTTAATCACCACGTCGATACGCTTGGAGTCCAGCGAGGCCAGCATACCGTCCCACTTGGTCGGTTTGAGATCGGCCTTCACGCCAAGATGTTTCGCCAGTTCGTTAGCGAATTCCACTTCAAACCCGGTCAGCTTGCCGTCATCCCCCTGGAAACTAAAGGGAGGGTAGGTGCCTTCGAGGCCCACGCGTAGGGTGCCGCGCTCTTTAATCTGATTGAGCAGGTTTTCCGCCGCAAAAGTTTTCACGCTGACGCCAGCCATCAAAACAACGGCCATCGCGCCCATCATCGCCTGACGACCCAGAAGTGCTAATTTCATAGATACCCCGAAGGTTAGGATTTTCCTGTAGTGTAAGGCGCTTAACGCCCTGACACCAACATCGTTACGCTACATCTTATGCAAATTTATTATATATGATCCGCTTTAGGGTATAGCGAAAATCAGGGCTTTCCTCACCCTTTTTGCTGGATATCTCCCATACTGCAAAGGTCAGCCTGTTGACGTCTGGAGCATGGAAGATGAAAAACCCCACCTTATTGCAATGTTTTCACTGGTACTACCCCACCGGCGGCGAGCTGTGGCCTGAGGTCGAAGCGCTGGCGCCCAGCCTGAATGAAATCGGCATCAATATGGTCTGGTTGCCACCCGCCTACAAAGGCGCCTCGGGCGGTTACTCCGTCGGCTATGATACCTACGATCTCTTTGACCTCGGCGAGTTTGATCAAAAAGGGTCTGTCGCCACCAAATATGGCGACAAAGCGCAGTTGCTGGCGGCGATCAACGCCCTGAAGGAGCACAATATCGCCGTGCTGCTGGATGTGGTGGTCAACCATAAAATGGGCGCTGATGAAAAAGAGGCTCTGCGCGTTCAGCGCGTCGATGAGCAGGATCGTACGCAAATTGACGAGGAGATCATTGAGTGCGAGGCATGGACGCGCTACACCTTCCCGGTGCGCGCCGGACAGTATTCGCAGTTTGTCTGGGACTACAAATGTTTTAGCGGCATTGACCACATCGAGAACCCGACGGAAGACGGTGTGTTTAAAATCGTCAACGATTACACCGGCGAAGGCTGGAATGAACAGGTCGATGATGAGCTCGGCAACTTTGACTATCTGATGGGCGCCAATATCGATTTCCGCAATCATGCAGTGACCGAGGAGATCAAATTCTGGGCGCGCTGGGTAATGGAGCAGACCGGCTGCCACGGTTTTCGTCTTGACGCGGTCAAGCATATCCCCGCCTGGTTTTATAAAGCGTGGATCGAGCATGTTCAGGAGGTGGCCCCGCAGCCGCTGTTTATTGTAGCGGAATACTGGTCCCATGAAGTGGAGAAGCTCCAGCAGTATATCGACCTGGTCGAGGGCAAAACGATGCTGTTTGATGCCCCACTGCAGATGAAATTTCATGAAGCGTCGCGCCAGGGCCGCGATTATGACATGAGCCAGATTTTCAGCGGGACGCTGGTGGAAGCCGACCCTTTCCATGCCGTCACTCTGGTCACCAATCATGATACGCAGCCGCTGCAGGCCCTCGAGGCGCCGGTTGAACCCTGGTTCAAGCCCCTCGCCTATGCGCTGATCCTGCTGCGGGAGAATGGCGTGCCCTCGGTCTTTTATGCCGATCTCTTCGGCGCTTCCTATGAGGATACCGGCGGCGACGGAGAGACCTATGCCATTGAGATGCCCGTTATCGAACAACTCCACGAGCTGATCGACGCCCGTCAGCGTTTTGCCCATGGCGTGCAAACCCTTTGGTTCGATCATCCTAACTGCATCGCCTTTAGTCGTAGCGGTACTGACGACGATCCAGGCTGCGTGGTGATCATGTCCAATGGCGATGAGGGCGAAAAGACGCTGACGCTGGGCGAAAACTATGGCAACAAACGCTGGCGGGATTTTCTCGGTAACCGGGAAGAGATTGTCGAAACCGATGGCGAAGGCTGCGCGACCTTTACATGTAACGGGGGGAGCGTGAGCGTGTGGGTGTTAGAGGAGGTATTGTAGTCCTCTGACGCCGGGCGGGCCAGCTATGG
>NZ_GL882770.1:110423-112484 GCF_000195655.1 Klebsiella sp. MS 92-3 | reverse complement strand
CGGGCGGGCCAGCTATGGCCCGCCAAAATCTCAGCGCGTGGAGGCCGGCGCGCTGACAGGCCCCGTCGCTCGCGCTTTGGCCCACGCCTTCTCGCACTCCGGAGTGAGACGTTCAACACGGGACAACGTCATCCGATCGTAGGAGATCGTGTTGCCCTCGCGCTCGACAGGATAGATGTCCAGGGAAGCGGTCACGTTGTAGATCTCACTGTCACGATTCATCAGTTTCCCCGGCTGCGCAATCACGCGCTGCCACTGGCGGCAGTCGAAGGTGTCCCCTTCTTTGGTGACAATCAGGCTGGCAATGGCGTCAGGACTCATCATCGCGCTCTGCGGCCCTTTCGTTTGCCAGAAACCTGCAAGGCCAGCCGGCGCCGGCGCTTTAACGACGTCCTCATAACGATCAACCTGTACGCAACCGGCCAGCGCCACCACCATGCCAGCAAAAAATAACTTTTTCATCATTCATCCCACAAGCCGATAAAAAAGTATTGTGGCATTAAAGCGTTAAGCCTTCCACCCCCACCGCAAAGGGATAAGCGAGCAAGCCAGCAACCGCTAACGTGGATTTCATTTGAAGTAAGGAAATTCTGAAAGTAAAAGAATACTGGGCGCGTAACCATAGCATCTATGGGCACTTTTTGTTTTTAATTCGGTCACACTACCGGTTCTTGACTTTACTTTAAGAGTTTTCCTGGCAAATTATATGCATAGATGCGGAATAGTTTAATGGAGCTAATGGGTTCTTTCTAAACCTACTATTATTATCGCCCGCAAGGACTGCTTCGCACAGCCAGTGCGAAGTGTATATCGTTACGTGTTGATTGAGGATGGGTCATGTCAACGATGATTATGGATTTGTGCAGCTATACCCGGTTGGGATTGACGGGATATCTGACCAGTCGGGGAATTAAAAAACAGGAAATCGTTGAGGTCAACAGTGCTGCGGATCTGCAGAAACACTGTACGTCGTGTTGCCCGGCGGTGGTGTTTCTGAATGAAGACTGTTTCGTGCATGATGATGAAAGTAATGGCATTATTCGCCAGATCATTACGCAAAACCCGGCGACGCTGTTTGTTATCTTTATGTCGCTGGCGAACATCCATTTTGACCGCTATTTGCGGGTACGGAAGAATCTGCTAATCAGTTCAAAATCGATAACCCCAAAAGACCTTGATGTTATTCTGGTTAATTATCTTAAATACAAAAACACCAGTGTAGGGCAGTTAACTTTACCGACATTGTCACTGAGTAAAACAGAATCAAATATGCTGCAAATGTGGATGGCCGGGCATGGTACTTCGCAAATCTCAACGCAAATGAACATCAAAGCGAAGACGGTATCGTCGCATAAAGGCAATATTAAAAAGAAAATACAAACGCATAATAAGCAGGTGATTTATCATATCGTTCGGCTGACCGAAAACATCACCTCCGGTATTCAGGTAAATATGCGCTGAAACAAACTGGCGGCGCTCCCGCCAGTTCAGTTTTACGAGACCTCTTTTTCCACGAAAATCCCATCCGGGTGGCCTATTTCATTAAAAAACCAGATCCCCAGAGGATAGTCTTCCAGTGAAACCAGATACATCGTTCCTTCACTAAACGACTCAATCGCCAGCACTACCCCCGATCGACGTGGGCCACCGTCGGTCTTCACCGTGACACGATCGTTCACCTGCATAATCATCTCCTCTATATTTTCAGCCAGTGTAGAACAAAACCACGCAACTCGCAGCGTCGCGGCACGTGACTGGCGCTTTTTTAGACCGACTATACTTAGAGAGGCTTGAGCAACGCTCAGCGAGGGGGGTAATGATGAAGCACCAATTAACAGGCCAGACCGGGGACGACCTTGATGTCAACGTAGATGCCCTGCTGGCGGCAATTAATGAGATCAGCGAAAGCGAAGTCCATCGCACGCTGGACGACCCGCAGCGCGCCAGCATCGATGGCCGCGGGTCACATACCTGGCGTGAGCTGGCGGAGGCATTCGAACTCGATATTCACGATTTCAGCGCCAGTGAAGCCAACCGTTAGCGGCAGGGGGAAAAAAAAAA
>NZ_GL882770.1:101579-110310 GCF_000195655.1 Klebsiella sp. MS 92-3 | reverse complement strand
GGGGGGGGGGGGGGATCAAACTTGCTAATGCAAGAAGCACTTGAAAATTCGTTACACCGGGAAATCCGATGCGTTGAAACATTATCCTCAATTATTTTGCATGACAAGAGATATTCATGACGCAAAATATTGAGAATGTTGGCGCCTGGTGACTGACCGGGCTGCAAGGCTGATGTGAGAAGGCTTAGCCGCAAACCGGTTTCATTCGATAGCGCGATCGCCTGCGATCACTTTAAGATAATTCTCATTTTGCCAATCGACATCGAAACGTTTTACTCACGCTGCGCTGCGAAAACAGACCTGGTTACGCCCATTTTGCTTGGCCAGATAGAGTCGCCCATCGGCCACCGACTGCAGCGCTTCAAACTGATACTCCCCCCGCTCTTCGCTGGCGCTCACCCCTAACGAGGCGCTAACCCGCAGCGTCACGTTGTTATGCAAAAAGACTTCCCGTCCCTGGATACGCTGGCGCAATCGCTCCGCCACCGCCGCCGCTTCCTGCAGGGTGGTATTCGGCATCACGATACAAAACTCTTCTCCGCCCACTCTGCCCAGCAGATCGCCCTGCCGAACCGCGCTGGACAGCGTACTGGCCACCATCGACAGCACCCTGTCCCCCGCCTGATGACCATAGCGATCGTTGATGTGCTTAAAATGATCCAGATCGAGTTGGATCACCGCCAGCGGCCGTCCGCTGCGCTGGCAGTCGCTGGCTACCGCCATCGCCTGTTCAAACAGCGCCCCGCGATTGAGCAGGCGGGTCAAGGCATCATGCCATGCCTGCCACTCCAGAGAGGTTTGCAGAACGCTCATGTTGCGGACCATGCGGCGGATCACCAGCCAGGAGAGCAACAGCATCAAGGTGAAGAGGACCCACATCAGGGTCAGGGCGATGGTGATGGTGCCAAAGTTCCCGCGGACGCCTTCCCGCAGAGTGTGGATCCGCAGCAGCACGCCGTCAAAATTGCGCAGTTTGGCCCAGCTGATATAGCGCGTCAGCAGACGCAGCCCTCCCTGGTTATCATGGACAAACGCGCGGCTCAGCAGCTCCTGCTCGCGCGGCGACAGCAGGGTCAGGACATTCCCCGGCGTGGAAGAAGCCAGCAGGTTCAAATGGCTATCATAAAGTTGGTACTCTCCCTCTTGTCCCCCCTGCATGGCGCTAACCAAAAACGCTTTGATTTCACTGACTGAGAAATCCATCGCCAGCACGCCGCGCCAGTAACCGGCAAAATCCAACGGTATCGAAGCGGTGACCACCTGCTCTTCCAGCTGCGGGTCATCGTCAGGAAAGGTTTGCCAGATAACGCCTCGCCCCGGATTATTTCGCTGGGTCTGACGGGTAAACCACGGAGCGCCGAGGGCTTGGGAATAGTGCGTTATCACCTGCGACTCATCCCGCAGCGGCAGGGTCGAGGTAAAAAAGCCGCTACGAGAGATATACTGCATCCGCTCGGCGAAATCGCGATCGTGCTGCGTCAGATTTAGCAGATAACCCAGCTCGAGCGTCGCCATTAGTTCATCAGCCGCCAGCGGATCGTCCACCAGCAGGATAGGGTTGTGGCCAGCGACGCTGCCTGAGATGCCAAACACCGGCAGCGTACGCCGATTCGGTAGCGCCACCCGCCAGGCCTGCTGATGGCGCTGGCTCAGATAGCGTTGGCTGGCCTTACGCAATACATCAATATCAAGCGGCTGTTCGAGCGCCGCCTGCATCCCATGGCGAAAAAACATCATTCTGTCGATGTTGAACTGCAACAGCCCATCCATTTCATGAGCGACGTTAGCCAGATTGTTACGCTGGTTGGCCACGTAGGCCTCTTCCAGGACATTGATTTCACGCCAGATCAGCAGCGTGGAGAAAAACAGCACTGCGATAAAACAAGCGTTAACCACATGCGCCGGGCGAGCCAGGTGGTAGCACTTTTTTAACTTCAACCGCAGTGGCTTATCCATCTTTCTCTCGCAGTACGTTGCGCAAACCTCGCGGCGTCAGCGCCCCGGTCTCTGTCGATACCCGGGGCGTTTTCAGGGTAGAACACGCGGCGCCGTTACGCTGCGTTTCGCCATGCTACTTTCCAGCGCCACGCAGGCTGCTCACCGCCTTAACGCCCGCCAGCACCACCGCGCCGATGATAAAACCCAGCACCAGGTTGGCGACGACCGGCAGCGTGGAGGCCATCACCCCACCCAACCCCGCGCTCCAGTGCTCGATGGCATGATGCAGCGGCGCAATACCGTGAACGACAATCCCCCCGCCGACGAGGAACATGGCCAGCGTCCCGACGATAGACAACACCTTCATCAGGCGGGGAGCGACGGCCAGGAGCCCTTTACCCAGCCACTGCGCCAGCGCACTACGTTTTTCCGCCAGCCAGTAACCCATGTCGTCCAGCTTGACGATCACCCCCACCAGGCCATACACCCCGATAGTGACCAGAATCGCAATCCCCGAGAGAATAAGGATCTGGTTAAGCAGCGGAGCTTCCGCCACGATGCCGAGGGTAATGGCGACAATTTCCGCGGACAAAATAAAATCGGTGCGAATCGCGCCTTTTACTTTGTCACGCTCAAAGGCCAGCGGATCGCGCTCCGCCAGCGCGGCGAGACGCTGCTGCCGCCGTTCAGGATCCTCTTTGTGTTTCCGCGCTTCCAGACTGTGCAGTACCTTCTCCACCCCTTCGAAACAGAGAAACGCGCCGCCCAGCATCAACAATGGCGTAATCGCCCAGGGGATGAAGGCGCTGATCAACAAAGCCAGTGGCACGAGGATCACTTTGTTAACGAACGACCCTTTCGCCACTCCCCAGACCACGGGCAACTCGCGATTCGCCCGCACGCCGGTAACCTGTTGGGCATTGAGAGACAAATCGTCGCCCAGCACCCCCGCCGTTTTTTTCGCCGCTACCTTGCCCATCACGGAAATATCGTCCAGCAGCGTGGCGATATCATCAAGTAATGTTAAAAGACTACTTCCTGCCAAAATGATTTTCCTTCTCTTTTCATCAATGTCTCCCTCGAGTATGCGTTAAAAAACGGCCGGTGCCCAAGGTACAATTAGTCAATATAAATTTAACAACCTGACGCAAATTAACCACTCGCCAGCACGATAGTTTTCACGTTTACTATATGTCCCCTTTCTATCTCTGCACCGTCGTGAGGAAGTATGTCTACCCGTCAGCTTTTACCGCTCATCGGGGCGCTGTTTGCGCTGTATATCATCTGGGGCTCTACCTATTTCGCTATCGCCGTCGGGGTCGCCAGCTGGCCGCCGCTAATGATGGCCGGCATTCGTTTTCTCGCTGCCGGCGTGCTGTTGCTGGGGTGGTTACTGGCCACCGGCCATAAGCTACCGGCGCGTCGTCCGCTGCTTAACGCTGCGCTGATCGGCGTGTTGCTGCTTGCGGTTGGCAACGGCTTCGTGACGCTGGCTGAACATCAGCACGTCCCCTCCGGCATCGCGGCGGTGATGGTCGCCACCGTACCGCTGTTCACCTTATGCTTCAGCCGCTTTTTCGGCATCGCCACCCGTAAACTGGAGTGGCTGGGCATTGCCATTGGCCTTGCGGGTATCGTGATGCTCAACAGCGGAGGCAACCTGAACGGCAACCCCTGGGGCGCACTGCTGATCCTGATTGGTTCCCTAAGCTGGGCCTTCGGCTCGGTTTACGGTTCGCGAATCGTACTGCCGACCGGCATGATGGCGGGGGCAATCGAGATGCTCGCCGCCGGGATCGTCCTGCTGGCGGCCTCATGGCTGAGCGGTGAAACCTTATCCCGCGTCCCTTCCTGGTCCGGGATCGCCGCCCTGGCCTATCTGGCCATCTTTGGCTCGCTGATCGCCATTAACGCCTACATGTTTTTAATCCGCAATGTCACCCCGGCGGTCGCTACCAGCTACGCCTATGTTAATCCGGTGGTCGCGGTGCTCCTCGGTACTGGGTTCGGCGGCGAGAGCCTGTCGCTCATTGAGTGGCTGGCGCTGGCGGTGATTATTTTCGCCGTAGTGCTGGTGACGCTGGGGAAATATCTCTTCCCCGTCCGCAGCGAGGCTACTCCTTGTAAGGCGTCGAAGTAGTCGTCAGTTCGCGGATCCCCTGCGTATCGATCTGCGCGTCGTGTCCGGCGCCGCAGATCCACTCTTCCAGACGCTCGGTGAGCGCCGCATCACTCAGCCTAAGGCGCCCGCGCAGGGCGCATTCCCAGATGATAAGCACCCGCCAGCCCTGCTCAGCCAGCTGTTGCCGGTCGCGGGCGTCGCGCGCCACGTTACCGGCGATTTTGTCCAGCCAGAATGCCGTGCGGGTGGCCGGCACCTTAAACAGATAGCAGTCATGGTGATGCCAGAAACAGCCGTGAGTAAAGATAACGCAACGGTAGTCGGGTAAAGTGAAATCGGGACGTCCCGGCAGCGCGCGATCCTGGGCGACAAAGGTGAATCCCGCCCCGGTCAGCAGCGCCGCTATCCGCTTTTCGATCGCCGTATCGCGCGTGGCGATCGCCCGCATATTTTTACTGCGCGTCGCTTTATCGTGAACATCCGCCATCATTATCATCCGCTTCGCGGCGCGCCACCGCCTGAGCGATGCGCGGCGCCAGGAGTTTCGCCACCGCGGCGAAGACCGGAACCACCACCGAGTTGCCAAACTGACGATAGGCCTGCGTATCCGATACCGGGATGCGAAAACGCGCCCCCTGCGGGGATTCAAAGCCCATCAGCCGGGCGCATTCGCGCGGCGTCAACCGGCGAGGCCGCCGCTGTTGATTCAGCGGATCGTCAAAATGCTTCTCACCGAGCGGCCGGTCCCAGCCGCGATCGACGAGAATTTCGGCACCATCTTTATAGTAGCGGGCAGAAAGCGTCCGGGCCACGCTGTGGGGATTGGCGGGGTCAACCAGGCCATAACCAAAGCCATTGCCCCGCGCCTGATGCTTGCGGGCATAACGATAAAGATATTTCCACAGCACCGGCGTAAGAATAAATTTCGCATCGACCGTCGGCTCCAGCAGCTCGCCAAATGTTGGCCGCACCGCCGGGTACTGCGCCGCGATGTCGCGCAGCGTAAATCCAGCATGCAGCTGCAGATCGCGACGGAAACCCACCAGCACGATGCGCTCCCGGTGCTGAGGCAAGAAATGGCGCCCGTCAATCACCTTCGGGTCATCCGGCCCGGTATGCCCCGCGTCAGCTACTTCATATCCCAGCTCATCCAGCGTCTGCATGATGATACGGAAGGTGCGCCCCTGATCGTGGCTTTTGAGGTTTTTGACATTCTCCAGCACAAAAATCGCTGGCTGACGAGCCGCGATAATTCTCACCACGTCAAAAAACAGCGTTCCCTGGGTTTCGCAGGCAAAGCCATGCGCACGGCCCATCGCATTTTTCTTAGAGACGCCGGCAAGCGAGAAAGGCTGGCAGGGGAAGCCAGCCAGCAGCACATCATGCTGAGGGATAGATTCGCGAATATGCCGCGCCGCCTCCTCGTCGCTAACGTCAGAGCGTTGGCTGAGGGTAATATCGCGGATATCTTCATTAAAACGGTGCTGCTGCGGATCACAGTACCAGTTAGCCTTATAGGTGCGTACCGCGTGCTTGTTCCACTCGCTGGTGAAAACGCACTGCCCGCCGATGGCTTCAAAACCACTGCGGATCCCGCCAATACCGGCAAACAGATCGATAAAACGGAACCCATAGTGCGGATGATGGGCCGGCGGCGAAGGCAGGAGCGTCGCCAGATGAGCAACTTCCTGCGGGCGCAAACGCTCCGCCACGCGGCCAAGCGCCACCACGCGCTTGAGGATCGCCGCGCTCCAGTGCTGTTCGCCGACGCTCACCAGTTCGGCAACCAGCGTTTTTACATCGTAGATCGTCATCAGCTGACGCAGCAGCGCCTCAGCGTCTTCCCCGGCCTGTTCAGCCAACGACAACGACCTGTGTTCCTTGCTTAACTTTTGCGGCATATCCTCAACCAACGCGGACGATTTTGGCAGAGAGTACCATAAATCACCGGTCGGTTGACGCCTGCGGTGCAAAGCGGCGCAAAACCGCTTCATCCAGCGCCAGCGGCTCCCCCTGCAGCTCCGCGCTGAGCTTAGCCATAAATTCGACGAGAAAACGGGCATTATGCTGCGCCATCGCTTTCCCCTTGTCAGTTTGCATGGTTTCCGGCAGGCGCAGAAGTTTGCACTGGAAATGGTCGAGGGCATATTTGCGGTCATCCAGCGCCCGCCGATCAGCAAAAGGATCTTCGGCATCAAACAAGATGGTATTCAGGGCGCCGGCGACAGCGAAGACCCTCGCCAGACCAATGGCTCCCAGCGACTCGAGTCGATCGGCATCCTGAACTATTTTCGCCTCCAGCGTGCGCGGTGGGATCGCCGCGCTGAAGCTGTGCGCCTCGATGGCATGGCTGACCGCCGGGTAACGATCCGCAGGAAAATCAGCAAAGGCCGACTGCAGAATGGCGAGGGTTTTCTCGGCGGCCATCATCGAGGATCGACTTCGCTCCGGATGATTTTTTGGCAAGCTGACGATGTCATGAAAATAGCAGGCCGTGAGGAGTACCAGCCGGTCGACTTCCTCCCCCGCGGCCAGCTGAGTGGCGGTCGCCCAGACGCGACGAAAATGGGACAGATCGTGTGCGGCGTCATCCTGCGCATGGTGCGTCAGTATCCAGCGCTCAAATCGTTGCTGCCAGTCAACCAGGTCCATAGGCTTTCCTTTATCTGAGGGTCAGCCTCGAGCATAGCAATTTTAGCGCTGATGATCCTGCTCGCCGCGGGATGGACGCGTATACCAGACGACCGCGCCGAGAATAGAGCCAATGCCGCCGAGGACCAGCATACCCAACAGGGCGCCAAGCCATTTCCCGGCCGTTGTTCCAAAATCACCCTCCACGCTGGCGCCGGGAACGCTGTGAATTTTTCCCACTACCCACCAGTAACGCACAATGACCCAGACACAATATCCGCAAAAAGCATACAACGCCCAGAGCGCAAGTTTCCCTCCCGGGCTGCGTTTTGCCTGCTCTTCCATCTCATTCCTCTCCGTGACACAACAGACTATTGTCACTTAAAACGTGACACGCATCACATTATACCGCTAACCTGCGTCACAGGCAGCAGTTTCATCTTCGTCTTCTGCGCCTTCTCGCGACTTATGCTGCCAATGCGCACAGGCTGAAGAGATGTCCTTATTATCTCCCGTACGCTTAAAGCTATTCATTCCTTAATTATCGCAAGCTGGGTTGATAATCCCCTGGATATTTACATTCACACAAAATAAATTCCCATAATGAATAATGTACTTGATTATTATCTGTGCAATTTATTTCATAAAATTAACAACAAGCTACCAAATATACAATAAAGCATTGCTATATAAGAAAATAATGAATTTTGCACAAACATCAAAATTTAATATAAAGAACCACTTAGAAATATTTTGAAATGTTTAACATTATTTATTTACATATTTTATTTTAAATAAAGATGAACTTAGTCGTTAGTATCGGATCGTCATTCCGGAGGGATTGTCATAATTCATAGAAATTATTATTAAAAGGGAATATATAATGAAAAGAAAAGTACTGGCACTTATGGTTCCGGCATTATTAATGGCTAGCGCCGCTAATGCCGCCGAAATCTATAACAAAAACGGTAATAAACTGGACCTCTACGGGAAAGTTGACGGCCTGCATTACTTCTCTGACGACGCTTCAGAAGACGGCGACCAGACCTATGTTCGCTTTGGTCTGAAAGGCGAAACGCAGATTACTTCCGAGTTAACCGGCTACGGTCAGTGGGAATACAACATTCAGGCGAACACTAGCGAAAAAGAAGGTGCGAATTCCTGGACCCGTCTCGGCTTTGCCGGCCTGAAGTTTGCCGACTGCGGGTCGCTGGACTATGGCCGTAACTACGGCGTGGTCTACGACATTGAATCCTGGACCGATATGCTGCCGGAATTCGGCGGCGATACCTACACCCAGACCGACGTTTACATGACCGGCCGTACTAACGGCGTGGCCACCTACCGTAACAGCGATTTCTTCGGCCTCGTCGACGGCCTGCATTTCGCCCTGCAGTATCAGGGTAATAATGAAAACGCCGGTTCTGGCGAAGGCACTAATAACGGTGGGAAACGTAAGCTGGCGCGGGAAAATGGCGACGGTTTTGGTATCTCCAGCTACTACGATCTCGATATGGGCATCAGCTTCGGGGCAGCGTATTCGTCTTCTGACCGTACCCATAACCAGCTGGCGGCCGCGCGTAGCAGCCAGCGTTATGCCAACGGCGATAAAGCCGATGCCTGGACCGTCGGCGCGAAATATGACGCCAATAACATCTATCTGGCCGCCATGTATGCTGAGACCCGCAACATGACCTTCTATGGCAACGATAGTTTTGGCGGAATTGCCAACAAAACGCAGAACTTCGAAGTGGTCGCGCAGTATCAGTTCGACGACTTTAATTTACCGCTGCGTCCGTCGGTGGCCTATCTGCAGTCGAAGGGTAAAGATCTCTACGCCTATTCTCGCTACGGCGACAAGGATCTGGTCAAGTATGTCGACGTGGGCATGACCTACTACTTCAACAAAAATATGTCCACCTATGTGGATTATAAAATCAACCTGCTGGATGAAGACGACCGCTTCTACAAAAACAGCGGTATCGCGACCGATGATATCGTCGCCCTCGGCCTGGTCTATCAGTTCTGATCCCCGTCAAA
>NZ_GL882770.1:100090-101434 GCF_000195655.1 Klebsiella sp. MS 92-3 | reverse complement strand
CTTTTTTATGTTCCCGCTCCGTTGAGATCACTCTTTTCGACATTGCCGCTTTCCAGGCGTACCTTCCCTCTTTATGATGCGTTTAAGCTCGTTCGGGCTAAAAGCGGCGATAAGGTGCCAAAAGGATAAAGCGCGCTACCGCGACTCTACGCTGAAACCAGGACGATGATGATGGTGATACCCCAGCGCAGGCGTTATACCTGAAGCTAACGGTGTTATTGAAGGGAAGGTTAGAGCAAGAAAAGTGGCGGAGAGAGGGGGATTTGAACCCCCGGTAGAGTTGCCCCTACTCCGGTTTTCGAGACCGGTCCGTTCAGCCGCTCCGGCATCTCTCCGCTGTGATGGTTGCTATAATGCCAGGATCTTTGGCATTTTAATAGCTCCCGTTTCGGTAATTGTGTTCAAGTGACGACTTTGCGAGCAATATGATGTTTAAATGGCCCTGGAAAGCAGATGATGAGTCCGGCAACGCAGAGATGCCCTGGGAGCAAGCGCTTGCCATTCCGGTTTTAGCCCATCTTTCGTCCACTGAGCAGCACAAGCTCACGCAGATGGCTGCCCGTTTTTTACAGCAAAAGCGGCTGGTGGCATTGCAGGGGCTGGAGCTGACCCCGCTGCATCAGGCGCGCATTGCTATGCTCTTTTGTCTGCCGGTGCTTGAGCTGGGCATTGAGTGGCTGGATGGCTTCCATGAAGTGCTGATCTACCCTGCCCCTTTCATCGTCGATGATGAATGGGAGGATGATATTGGTCTGGTCCACAACCAGCGGGTGGTACAGTCGGGACAAAGCTGGCAACAGGGTCCTGTAGTGCTGAACTGGCTGGATATTCAAGACTCTTTTGATGCGTCAGGCTTTAACCTTGTGGTGCATGAAGTGGCGCATAAGCTTGATACGCGGAACGGCGACCGGGCCAGCGGCGTGCCGCTTATCCCGTTGCGTGAAGTTGCCGGCTGGGAGCATGATCTCCACGCCGCGATGAACAACATTCAGGATGAGATAGATCTGGTCGGCGAAAGCGCCGCCAGTATTGACGCCTATGCCGCCACCGATCCCGCAGAGTGCTTTGCTGTCCTCTCGGAATATTTTTTCAGTGCGCCTGAACTGTTCGCGCCTCGCTTCCCGGCCCTGTGGCAGCGTTTTTGCCACTTTTACCGCCAGGATCCGCTGGCGCGTAGACGTGAGAATGGCCTGCAGGACGAAGGCGATCGGCGCATTGTTCACTAAAACAACGTGTTGAGCTAAATTTAGCCATTTGAATCAGCAGGTTAATTTTAGTGTTGACACAAAAATGCGAGGCCAGTAGTATGCGCCTCGTTCACACGATTCCTCTGTAGTTCAGTCG
>NZ_GL882770.1:91885-99899 GCF_000195655.1 Klebsiella sp. MS 92-3 | reverse complement strand
GGGATTTTTGCTTTCCGTGATCCTCTCCGCTCCCCAAGCATGCAATCTTATCCTGGTGTAGGTGCTATTTTCTTGCTATGAGGCAAGCTGAACGGCCGTGAGCCCCACGCTCCCGCAAAGGCTTAAATAAAGGCGGTTTAACCGTGCCGGACCATACCTGGGTGTAAGGCGATAATGCGCGGTTCCAAAAAAGATTGGCAACACCGCCGCTTCTGATATCTCTCCGCCAGCGGGTATAAGCAGCATCGTACCGTAGGTACCGTCCAAGGTTCCGTATGTGATCCCCGCAGGTGAAAATCAGCGATGCTGCTCCCAACCTTATGGCTACAGACTTTCGATCCGGCGGTAACCGCTGGGTCTGCCGCTGCGTAGCAGACATGGAGGATGCTGAAAACAGCCTGTCCAGTGCGGCGATGACGCCCAGGGGACGGCTACGGGTGGATGTACCGAGTCCGCTGGCCCGCCTTATTCTGGTGCCGGCGCTACCGGCTTTCCACGCCCGCTACCCTGATATCCAGATCGACATGGGTGTGAGCGACCGGGTAGTGGATCTGATCGGCGACAACGTGGATTGCGTTCTGCGCGGAGGTCAAATCACCGACCAGTCCCTAATCGCACGCCATGTCGGCGATTTGCAAATCGGCGTCTACGTCGCCCCCAGCTATGTGGAACGCCTTGGCGCTCCCGCACACCCGCGCGAGCTGCAAAATACTGACCATTGCATAGTGGGATTCTTGTCCTCACGCACCAGTAAGATTGATCCTTTGGTACTGTGCAGTGAGAATGAACGTATTGAAATCACGGGCAACTACGTACTTGCCGTGGATGATGGCAATGCTTACCTCGAAGCTGGGTTAGTTGGCTTAGGCGTGATTGCGCTGCCCAACTATATGGCGGCAGCGCATCAGGCCGTTGGCGCTTTGATTCCATTATTTACACAATGGCGGATTAGCCCAATGCCTCTGTACCTGGCGTTTCCACCGAACCGCCATGTCAACGCCAAGCTGCGCGTTTTTATTGACTGGATCGTTGAAGTGATGCTGCAGCATGTCCCCATTGCCAACAATCAGTGACGCCATCCCCTGATTCGCTTATCAGCGGCGATGGGGGTCATTCCCGTTGTTTTGAACGAAAGTGAATAATAGAAATCGTTTTCCCAATTTAAATATTTATAACGAATCCAAGAACTATAATGCGGAATTGCCGTCCTATTCGGGATTCGCTGTAAATATTTCCCTAACACTAGCCTGTTTACCTAATTACAGTATTCATGGGATTACCGATGAGGTACACTTTATCTTTAATATCGTCATTCCCGTATCATTCATTATAATGATAGGAAATTGCATTTAATAAAATAAGGATATTAATTTATGACAAAAGGTATAAAAATTTTCATCACTGTAGTCTTCGTGATTCTGGCATTGTTGAGCGGCATGATGAGCTTCATGATCGTCGGAATGGGGGTCAGCGGTAGTGGCTGTGGTCAGGAGTGTTTTGATAATATGGATTCTGCAAAATTCATTAGTATTATATTCTGGATATTGGCTATCATAAGCGGTATCTTCGCTTTCATGGACAATGGCAGCCAAAAAAAAATCCTCAGTAACAAGATTAAGTCCATAGGCATATTTGCAGACTTTATCATCTCCTCCTGAGCATCTCCTGGCGCCCTCATTAAAACGCCATCACCGCCACTGTTGATAAGTTAAGGATCGGTTTCCCGATCCTTATTCCCAACAACGTTGAATGCATCGTCAGCAAAAGAGCCTTCTTACAATAGCCGTTAATCAGACTAAACGACCCGCTACAAACTTCCCTGCGCCGCTGTGGCGCTGATATTCACCGGCATGCCGGAGCGGCGCTGCAGGGTTTGCTCGGCCTGCGAAGGACTCACTCCCGGCCCCTGAGTAAACTCGCGCAGCGCCGAGGTCATCGGCAAGGGGACTTTTCTGTCGGATTCAAACTCCGCGCGGTTGCGCGACAGCGGCTCGTGCACCTCCAGCCAGTGACTGCCGTCCGGCTCCACGCTGTACTTCACCGGCTGATCGATCAGCTGAACCCGCGTCCCAACCGGCACGTTATCAAACAGGAATTTAATATCGTCATTGCGCAGGCGGATGCATCCCTGGCTGACGCGCAGCCCGATACCAAAGTTGGCATTGGTGCCGTGGATGGCGTAGAGCCTGCCGATGTAGATCGCATACAGCCCCATCGGATTATCGGGCCCGGGGGGCACCATCGCCGGCAGCGTTTTGCCCTCTTTCGCATACTCGCGGCGGGTATTGGCGGTTGGCACCCAGGTGGGGCCTTCCTGCTTACGCTCTACTGCCGTCACCCAGTTACGCGGCGTTTCACGTCCCGCCTGACCAATGCCGATTGGCAGCACTTCGACGCTATTGCCCTGCGGCGGGTAATAATAGAGACGCATCTCGGCGACGTTGATGACGATCCCCTCCCGCACGGTGTCAGGCAGGATCAGCTGTTGCGGAATAGTCAGCGTCGAACCGGAGCGTGGCAAATAGACATCGACCCCGGGGTTGGCTTCCAGCATATTGCTTAACCCCTGGCCGTACTGGGCGGCAAAACTTTCCAGCGGCTGGGTGTTATTCTCCGGAACGGCAATGGTAAATGCGCTGCCTACCAAACGGCTCCCCTCCGGCGGCAGCGGATAGCTGACGGCCAGCGCGCCGTGGCTGGCAAGCAGCATCAGCGCCGTACAGAGTAATTTCACACGCCGCATCGTCATTTTCCCTTCCTCAGTCGCGACTCACGTGTGTGAATTATAGCGTTATTTCCACTCCCCGACCCGCTGGCCAGCATTTCCTTAAATCTGATAGTCGATTGCGGCCTCTTCCGGCTCCATCGCCTGACGCTTAATCTCATCCAGCGACAGTCCGGCATTGCACAATTCGATAAAGCGCCAAACGTAATTCCGCTGCAGCTGGCCCCGCTTCAGTCCCAACCACACGGTATTGGCATCGAACAGATGGCGGGTATCAAGACGCGTAAAGGTGTCCGCTTCCCGGGCATCACCGGACTGCTCGGCGACCAGCCCGACGCCCAGCCCCAGCTCCACGTAGGTCTTGATCACATCGGAATCCTGCGCGCTCAGCACGATATCCGGCATCAACCCCTTGCGGTTGAACGCCTCATCAATGCGCGAACGGCCAGTGATCCCCTGGCGGTAGGTGATTAACGGCCAGCGGGCGATCGCCTCCAGCGTCAGGGGAGAAACCTGCGTCAAAGGATGATCCTTCGGCACCAGCAGGCTGTGATGCCAGCGGAACCAGGGGAAAGCCGCCAGCGTCGGATCGTTGCTCAGGCGCTCGCTGGCGATGCCGATATCCGCTCCGCCGTTATGCAGCAGCGCTTCGATTTCCTGCGGGGTACCCTGCACCAGCTCGACGCGAACATCTGAGAACAGCTCGCGGAAAGCTTTAATGACCGGCGGCAGGCTGTAGCGCGCCTGAGTATGGGTGGTGGCGATAGTTAAGACGCCTGACGCATCGTTAGTGAAGAGATCCGCCAGCCGCCGAACGTTACTGGCTTCATTGAGGATCCGCTCGGCAATCGATAACAGCGCTTTACCCGGCTCGGTCATGCCTAACAGGCGTTTACCGCGGCGGATAAAGATCTCAATCCCCAGCTCCTCTTCCAGTTCCCGGATATGGCGACTGACGCCTGACTGCGAGGTATAGAGCATATTCGCGACTTCCGTCAGGTTGTAATCCTGACGGGCCGCCTCACGGATAATTTTCAGCTGCTGGAAGTTCACCCTTTCCTCCGGGCCAATGGACTTAACGTATCTGCTATTGTTAAAGTCTGTTGTCCCAGGTAACAAATAATAAAAACCAGCAACTTATTCCTTAAGAGAATATACCCTAACTGACCAGCTGCAGTTCACGGTTTTCCAGCGATGGGCGGCTCACCAGAGACAGCAGGATCTCTTTCACCGCCTGCGCCTGCGGCGACAGACTGCCGCGAGCCGACATGTTCAGCGACAGCGACAGGCTCATTGAAGGCGTGCTGATCCGCGCCATCCAGCCGTTCGCCGCCCCGCACAGGGAACGAGCAGCGGATTCCGGTAACACCGTCGCCCCCATGCCGCTGGCGATGGCCGCGGTCAGGGTGGTGATGGATTCGATCTCGCCGATAATTTTCGCCGACAGACGACGCAGGGTGAATGCCTCGGTGACCCGCGCCCGCACTGCGCTGTAATCGCGCGGCAGGAACAGGTTCATCTCCGCCACCGCCGTGAGATCCACGCTCTGCCCCGGGCAGTCGCGGGTGCCGACCAGGTAAAGGTCTTCTTTCAGCAGCGGCTGGCTGACGATGCCTGCCACCGGCGAACGCTCATAGAGCACCGCCATATCCAGCTGGCCCGCCAGCAGCTTGTCATTCAGCGCTGTGCCGCTGCTCTCCTGCAGATAGACCATCACCTCGGGCAACTCATTGCGCACCGTTTGCAGCAACGGCATGGTAATGGCGGAGGCCGCGGTGCCCGGCGCCAGGCCGATCGACACCTGACCACGCAGCGTCTGGCCGACGTTATTGACCGCCAGCTGCGCCTGCTCGCACTGGCGCAGGATAGTGCGCGCATGGGTGTAGAGAATTTTACCGGCTTCCGTTGGCGTGACCCCTCGCTTGGTGCGTATCAGCAACTGCTGGTCCATTTCACCTTCCAGGGTCGCGACCTGTTGGCTGAGGGCCGGTTGGGCGATATGCAAGACTTCAGCGGCCTGGGTCAGACTGCCGATATCGACGATTTTCACAAAATATTTCAGTCGTCTTAAGTTCATTTTGCCTCCTGTAAGGAACGCCAGCGTAAACGCTGGGAGTATGATGCACTGGCTTTTGCAATTTGCTTGCCAGCTTTGCATTTCCTCGGCTGTCGCCCGCCGCAGGCAGTGTTATAAGGGATAGTGATAGCAATTCGGTTTTTATTTGCCCGGTAAGCAGATTGTGGTATGCCCCATTAGGGGTACATTCGCACTACAACGGTGCAACATGGTGAAAAAAACAGCGCATGGGTGGCTATTGCTGAAATTGTCAGCAGTCGAACGCAATTCTTTGAATCAGGCTTTGACAAGGCCGGATGGCATCGTTAATATGCGCCCCGTTCACACGATTCCTCTGTAGTTCAGTCGGTAGAACGGCGGACTGTTAATCCGTATGTCACTGGTTCGAGTCCAGTCAGAGGAGCCAAATTTAAGAAGCCTGCTTTCGAGCAGGCTTTTTGCTTTTCAGCGCCGGTACTTCTGCCGGAAGGCGAATGGCCACCCTCCGGCGATTGCGGCTTTAGCGTAAACTCTCTTCCTTCAGATCTATCTCCCGCAGCACCTCATAAAAAGTGATATCGCTGATGTTATGGGCGCGGCGCAGCCGGAACAGCTCCTGACGCTGGGCGATAATGACCTCTCGTTGCATATATTTCTCCAGCCTGGCGCGCTTAGCCAGCTCCAGCCCGACATCCTGCCCCTCGTCATTGTCGTTATAGTGAAGCCGCCGCTGATAGGTTTCGAGCAGCATATTGCCGGCATCGGCCCGCAGGGCCTGCTCACTGGGATCCTCCACCGGCTCGTCCAGTAGCGCGTTAAGACGGTTAATGGCCACCTCGGTCATCACGGCGCCAATGTCGTCCTTACCGGTGTCATGCGGTAGATCATCGGCAAGATAACGGGTCATAAACGGCAGACCGATAGCCGCCACCACCAGCGACATCAGGATCACTGCCATCGATAGAAAGATCAGTAGTTCACGGCCCGGGAACGGCGAACCATCTGCCAGCACCACCGGCAGCGTCAGAATACCGGCGAGGGTCACAGAGCCCTTCACTCCCGCCAGCGCCATGACGGCGAGGATACTGAATCGTGGACGGACGGTGATGGCCTTGCCCCGACGTTTGCGGCGAAAAATTGTCAGCTTCATCGACAGCCATACCCAGGCGAAGCGCATCAGACCAAG
Source organism: Klebsiella sp. MS 92-3 (assembly GCF_000195655.1). Lineage (NCBI taxonomy): Bacteria > Pseudomonadati > Pseudomonadota > Gammaproteobacteria > Enterobacterales > Enterobacteriaceae > Klebsiella > Klebsiella sp. MS 92-3. The sequence continues at coordinate 93,932 of NZ_GL882770.1, read as the reverse complement.
CGCCAGGGTGATGGCCACGGCGTACAGCAGCAGGTACCAGGGCGAAGAGACGCCGGCCTGGCTGGCTACCGCCGGCAGCGTCCTGAACATGCGCGGCAGCTGCTCGCCCAGCATCAGAAAGATCATCCCGTTGAGGGTGGTCTGCAGCATGGACCATACCGCGCTGCTTTTCATGCGCGTCGCCGGAAGCCGGGGCCCCGACAGCTGCTCATAATGCATCGCAATGCCGGCGGCGACGGCGGCAAGAATGCCCGAGACATGGAACGCCTCGGCCAGCAGATAGGCGGCGAAAGGGATAAGCAGGCTGATCAGGATCTGGATGGCTGGCTCCTCGCGGGTGCGCCGAACCAGAAAGTTATTACATTTGCCGGTGACCCACACCACCACGAGGCCACTGAGGATGCCCCCGAAGGCCATCAGGAAAAATTTCACCACCGCGTCTCCCGGGGAGAAGCTGCCGGTCAGCACCGCGGCGATGGCGAAGTTAAAGGCGACGAGGCCTGAAGCATCGTTTAACAGCGACTCCCCTTCGAGAATATGCGCCATCCTTGAGGGAAGCGGCGAGCTGGCGGTCATTGCCGATACCGCCACCGGATCGGTAGGCGACAGAATAGCCGCGAGGGCGAACCCTGCCGCCACGGTGATAGCCGGGATCAGCCAGTGAATAAACAGGCCAATACCGAGAATAGTCACCATCACCAGGCCTATCGCCAGCGATAAAATCGGCTTCATATCGCGGAAAAAAGCGTCTTTGGGGATGCGCCAGCCATCGAGGAACAGCAGCGGCGGGATAAACAGCAGTAAAAAAATATGCGGGTCAAAATCGACCTGAAAGCCACTGGCGGCCAGCGCGGCGCCCGCGGCGATTTGGATCAGCGGTAGCGGCACTTTAACGGGCAGAAGATGGGACAGGAACACGGTCACCACGATGGCCATGATAAAGACCAGCACGATAGCAATTAGCGACATTCATCCCCTCCTCTGACGGCAATATTCATTCTGTACATCAGACTGTTAATCCTTTTTCGCAGGTGTTGTTTCGGTAACAGATTATTTACCCAGTCACCGATAATTTAAGACAGACGTCATTGTCTGCCGGCGATAATATTTAAACTGAGGTGGCAACCGGTGCCGGATCAGGGGTGACAATGTCTTTTATCAAGCCGCGTTTGTCAATCCGCTATCGTCTGCAAATCATCGCCGGCCGGCATTCCGGGGAGAAGTCCTCACAGGACTGTCGACCGGGGACTTCGCAAATTAGCCTCTTCACATGGACAAAACCACTCAACCGCTCCAGCCCTCCGCTGTTTATATATTCCCAATATTATTAATTCGTATTATGCATTGTGAATATGGATATTAATGACCAGTCTAATATACCCGGCAGAGTTATATTTCGTGCCCCCGCCGGCAGTGCGAACCACGTATTTGCGATAAGTAATTCTTAACGCCCCCCCATTTCAGGATGATTGGACAGCCAGCCTTACGCTACGCGCAATGCTTGCCCTACCCCTGAATTGGGCGTACCCTGACAAACAATTAAACCGCACGGTCTAAATCATGAATCCCAATACCTCCACCGTCCTGAAGCCCCGCCGCGGCCGTCCACCCAAGGTCGATCGCCAGTTTGACGATACGCGTCAGGCGCTGATTCGCTCAGGCCTTGAAGTGCTGACCGAAACGGGCTATCTCGCGGCGGGTATTGATGCGGTGATCAAGAATATCGCCGTGCCAAAGGGGTCGTTTTATCATTGCTTTAAAAGCAAAGAGGCCTTTGGCCTCGCCGTGCTTGCCGCCTATGGCGACTTCTTTGCGCATAAATTAGATAAATTCCTGCTGGACGACGCCGTGCCGCCGCTGGAACGAATGGCGGCCTTTGTGCGTCATGCCGGTCAGGGAATGGAGAAATTCCAGTTTCGCCGCGGCTGCCTGGTGGGCAACCTGCTGCAGGAAGCCCCGTTGTTACCCGAGACGTTTCCCCAACGGTTGATGGCTATCCTGGCGGCATGGGAGTCGCGCGTGGCGCGCTGCCTGCGCGAAGCGCAGG